>JAEWNU010000237.1 GCA_023456995.1 Bacillota bacterium | reverse complement strand
GGGTTATATAATATGAAAAATATGCTTAAGTTCTAATTAACTCAATCTTATTCCTACGTTGATAGACAAAATAGTGCGAATACGTTTTTATTGTTTGGCGATAGATTGTGAGTAATTTGCTTGCAGTCTATCGCTTTTCTCTGTTATAATAACCGCAAAGGATTGGTATATTAATTGACATTTAGTGGCCTCGCCCTAATTCAACTGGGCAATCGCCCTATAGTAATTTTACTTGCTGATAAGCTATTTCGCCTGTGTGGCATATGCAGCGTTTAGCTCTGAATAGGGTGCAACGCTTTTGATAATCAATATCGGGCGCGGGCTGTATTTCAGGCCGTGTCTTTGCATAAAGAGGGGTAAAAAATATGAGAAAAACCAAGATCGTTTGTACACTGGGCCCCGCAACCGACAAGGAAAATATTTTGCGTCGGATAGCGCTTGCTGGCATGAATGTGGCGAGATTTAACTTCTCCCACGGCACCCATGCCGAACACCTAGCGCGACTCAAAGCCCTTAAACAAATTCGTGAAGAATTGAATCTTCCTATTGCTGCGCTGCTTGATACCCGGGGTCCGGAAATAAGACTGCGCGATTTTGAAGGAGGCAAGGTAATCCTTTCCGACGGCAGCAATTTCACCTTGACGACGCGCGATCTGCTGGGTAATACGCAAATAGCCTCGGTTACCTATCAGAATTTGCCCGCTGATGTCGGCCCGGGAACTAAGCTGCTGCTGGATGATGGTTTGATAGAGCTTTCCGTAACAGATGTGATGGGTGATGAAATTCACTGCAAGGTCGTGCACGGTGGCCCAATTTCAAACCATAAAAGCGTAAATGTGCCAGGTGCTTCACTTTCAATGCCCTATCTCAGTACACAGGATGAATCCGATATTCTGTTTGGTATTGAAAACGGCTTCGATTTTATTGCGGCTTCTTTTGTTCGCTGCGCACGCGACATTCTGGATATTCGAGAGCTGCTCGACAGCCATAAGTGCGATAGTATCAAGATCATCGCAAAGCTAGAAAATGCCGAGGGTGTCGCCAACATTGACGAGATACTGGCCGTTTCAGACGGTATTATGGTGGCACGCGGCGATATGGGTGTTGAAATCGACTTCACTGAAATTCCAATCATTCAAAAGAGTCTTATTTTACATTGCTCTGCTGCGGGCAAGCCGGTTATCACCGCCACACAAATGCTAGAATCGATGATTCAGCATGCGCGTCCTACCCGCGCCGAGATGAGTGATGTCGCGAATGCTATCTACGACGGCACTTCTGCCATCATGCTCTCAGGCGAAACGGCGGCTGGGAAATTTCCGGTCGAGGCGGTACAGACCATGGCCGCCATCGCAGAACGCACCGAACGGGACATCAACTACGATAAAAGGTTGCGTGCCCGCAGTGCCGAGGCACATTTGAGTGTCGCAGACGCTATCGCCCATGCCGCCTGTACTACTGCTATGGATGTCAGCGCACAAGCTATTGTTACCATTACTCACAGCGGTGAGACGGCACGGCTTGTTTGTAAATACCGTCCGAGCGCGCCTATTATTGCCTGCGCAATAACCGAACAAACCTGTCGCCATCTTGCGGTTTCGTGGGGTATCTCCCCAGTCGTCATGCCGATGAAAAAAACAACTGATGAAGCGATTGAGCATGCTATTCAACTTGCCAGAAAACAGGGCTATGTCAAATCTGGAGATCTGACAGTTCTAACAGCAGGCGTTCCAATCGGTATTCCTGGTACAACCAACATGATCAAAGTGCATCTGGTTGGTGATACGTTGCTGTCCGGTGTGGGTGTTGGAAAGTTAGTCGGGATTGGTCGGCTATGCATTTGCAAAAACGAAGAAGAGGTTACTGCAAAGTACCATCCTGGCGATGTACTGGTAATGCCTTCAACCAGTAATGCTATTCTCGATCAAATGAGAACGGCTGCCGCCATTGTCACCGAAGAGCCGGGGCTCAACAGCCATGCAGCTATTGTGGGTTTGACACTTGGTAAACCGGTGCTGGTAGGCGCGGTTGGGGCAACCACCCGGTTAAAGAGTGGTTCCGATGTTGCAGTAGATACCGAACGCGGCATTGTTCGCGCAATATCCGAATAGTTCTAAAATAAGCCGTCTGTCAATTTTACGATATACGATTTATCGGCTTGTCTAACAGTAATGCCCAAACTATATCTGAGCAATAAAATGGACTTGACGGCTTATATTTTATTTTATTAAGCAATAATATAGTATAAAAACCGTATAGATCTATTTTGCTTAAAATCTACCAAGATACAAAGAAAGAAGCTATCCCTATGGAATAGCTTCTTTCTTCTTTTTAAAAAGAAAACACTTGACCCGCTGGTCTATATTGTTTTCTCATTCAACTTGTTTGATTATCTGTTTGTTTCGCCGTGCTATAGCCTCTACTTTACAATTGTTTAGTCCTTTAGTGGAGTTCCGTTAGCGTCACAGTTAATAGATCCAGCCAGCAACATGACACCCTCGACAAAACCCCAGATTGCGCCAATGCCAAAGCAAAATGACAATGCAATTTGTGCAATAGCTTTACCGTTATATCCTAAATAAAAGTTGTGGACGCCAAGCCCACCTAAAAATATGCCAAGCAAACCAGCCACCAGCCTTGACTTTTGACCAATAACCGGCATTGCTTGAATCAGCGCTGCTCCACAACGGGTACAGACAACAGCATTTGGCGCGGTCTCACTGCCGCAATTCTGACAGTAGTTTGGGCCATCCCCCGTCCTCACACCGCACTTAACGCATACAACCGCCCTGTCATCCATAGCGCTACCGCAATTCCTGCAATACATAAAATATCCCCCTGTTTAGTCTACCCGGACAAGCCGGCCAGCTTAATAACATAGTTAACTAAAAAACCGGCTCCGATTAACACTAATATGAAATCGTTAAACCTCTTATGTTTAAACAGATGACCGTTCATTAGAATATAGCCTGCCACCAGCGGAAGAGAGAATACCATTGGATGGTATAAAAAGGCAGCTACCAAATCCAGTACCAGCACTGATTTTATCGCTCGCGTCATGCCACACCCCGGACAGGGTATATGCAAAAAGCGCTGAAAAATGCAGCCGAAATGGATGTAGTCCAGAAAAAAGTATACCGCCGCAAGCAACAGCGCAGCGAACAAAACAAGGCGTTTGCGCCGCTGCAACAGAAGTTTCAAGCGATACCTCCCCTTTTGCTGTGTCAAGTAATATGTTCCAAGTATAGGGCAACAGCGTTAAAAAGTCAATCGGCGCATCAAATCCTTGAAACGCCGATTGGTATAAATTTTAAGCTTTCAAAACAGCCTTATGAAACACTTTTTTACCCTTTTTAATCACTACATAGCCTTTTTCAAAGGCGGAAGCGGGAATATTAGCAGCAATATCATCCACCTTTTCGTCATCCACCACGATACCGCCCTGCTGAATTAATCGGCGCGCTTCGCCATTGGAGGGGGCAAGTCCGGTGGCCTTTAATAGTTCAACGATATTGATGGCGCCATCAGTCAGAGTAATCTCACTTGAAGGCATGTGCTCGCTATCGGCACCTGAAACAAACAGTGCACGCGCTGCATCCAGCGCCTTCTGGGCGTCTTCTTCGCTGTGCACCATCTTGGTCAGCTCAAAAGCTAGAATTTCTTTGGCCCGGTTTAATTGCGCGCCTTCCCAGCTTTCCATCGCTTCAATTTCCTCAATTGGCAGGAAGGTCAAAAATTTCAGGCACTTAATGACGTCATTGTCGCCAACGTTGCGCCAGTACTGGAAGAATTCGTAGGGCGGCATTTTCTCGCGATCAAGCCACACGGCGCCTTTTTCGGTCTTGCCCATCTTATTGCCCTCGCTGTTGGTCAAAAGATTAAAGGTCATGCCAAAAACCTCTTTACCCTCCGCACGGCGCACGAGCTCAACACCGCCTAAGATGTTCGACCACTGGTCGTCCCCACCCAGTTCCATCGTGTTGTTGTAGGTTCTGAAAAGATGCAGGAAATCGTAGCTTTGCATAATCATGTAATTAAACTCTAAGAAGGTTAAACCTTTTTCCATACGGGATTTGTAACATTCGGCGGAAAGCATACGGTTGACCGAGAAATGCACGCCGACATCACGCAGCAACTCAATATAGTTGAGATTCATCAGCCAGTCGCCGTTGCGTGCCACGATGCATTTTTCAGGCGAAAAATCGATGAATTTTTCCATCTGCTTTCTAAAGCATTCAGCGTTATGATTAATCTGGTCAACGGTGAGCATCTTTCTCATATCTGTTTTGCCAGAGGGATCGCCAACCATGGTTGTACCGGTGCCCAGCAGCACGATGGGACGGTGACCCGCCATCTGCAACCGCTTGATGATCAGAATCTGCAAAAAGTGACCGACATGCAGGCTGTCCGCCGTAGCGTCAAAACCGATATAGAAGGTTACACGCTCGTTATCCAAAGCCTTTTGAATCGCTTCTTCATTTGTAGTTTGTGCGACCAGTCCGCGGCGCTTGAGTTCTTCAAATACTGTCATAATAATCTTCTCCTTTTTATAGCATATCTTATTTTAAAACAAATAATAACAAAAACGCCCTCTGCCCCGATAAACGGAGCAGAGGGCGTAATACTCTACGCGGTACCACCTCTGTTTGCCGCACAAGCGGCCTCACCGAACGCAAACACGTTCTCACGCCATAACGGGCGTACCCGGCAAATACGACTGACAGCTTTAAACTGCGTTTGCATCTGCAGCTCCAGGAGGTATTCACTAAAACTTGCGGCGTTCCTTTACACCAAACCAGGAACTCTCTATGGCGCGCAAAATTAAAGCTACTTATTCCCTTCACAGCTATTGAGGTCGATTATAGTCTTATAAAATACATTTGTCAAGCCTTAAAAATATAAACGCTATGCCATTGCCGAACGGCGACTGTTCTTAAGCAGCTGTAGCGCGTTTTCAAGTGCTAACTCAGTAATCGGCTCACCGTTCATGATTCGAGCCAGCTCTTTCGCGCGACCCGCTTCATCCAGCGCTTGTATTTGCGTAAAGGTGCGCCCCTCGCTGACCTGCTTCTCAATCAATAGGTGATGCTCACCGAAAGCTGCTACCTGTGCCAAATGGGTGACACAGATGACCTGCCGACTGTTGGCGACAGCCTGCAGCTTGGCTCCCACCTTCTGTGCTGCGCGCCCACTGATGCCGGTGTCGATTTCGTCAAAGATCAGTGTTCCGATATCTTCCCTGCCGGAGAGCACGTTTTTAATGCCAAGCATAATACGGCTCATTTCGCCGCCGGAAGCTATTTTGGAAAGCGGCTTAAGTGCCTCGCCTGGGTTGACCGAAAGCAGGAATTCCGCCTCATCTGCACCACTATCACTCAGACGCTTCTGCGTCATGGCAATGTCCATCTGAACCGCGGGCATGTCCAGATCACGTAACTCTGCCTTAACTGCGGAAATTAGTCCGTTGGCGGCGGCACGGCGTGCCTGCGTCAGATTATCGGCCGCGGCTTGGGCATCCTTACGGGCCTTCTCCTGCGCTGCTTTCAGCTTTTGAATTGTCTGTTCAGAGAGCGTAATCTCATCGAGCTGCTGCTGTGCCTTTTCGCAATAGGCAAGAATTTCAGCGATGCTGCCGCCATATTTTTTCTTTAACCGGCTGATGGCATCCAACCGCTCTTCAATGTCGTCAAGCTCTCTTGGATCAAATTCTAGTGCGTCAAGCTGTTCCCGCAATTGAGAGGATATATCCTCCAGCTCATATTCAAAGCTGGAAATAGTCTGAGCGGCCTGATTAAGGTCGTCTAAGTACTTGCCGGCATCCCCCAGCGCCTGTGCGGCGTCGGAAAGTAATGCAATGGCACCCTGAAACTCTTCCGCACCCGAAAGATTCTGGCGGCAGCGGTAGAGCAACTCGCTTAAATGCTCGGCGTTTCTAATAACCCGCCTGCGCGAGAGCAGCTCTTCCTCTTCACCATCCACCAAGCGGCAGGCGGTAATTTCGTCGATTTCGTAGTTCAATAAATCGATCTGGCGGGCTTTTGCCGCCTCGTCGGTTTCGATTGCGGCCAGCTTGTTTTCAATGGTACATAATTCTGCATAATGTCGTTGATAGTCTTCTATGACAGGTTGTAATTCGCCATAACTGTCTACAAACTTAAGGTGTGTCTCCGGCAGTGATAATAGCTGGCTATCCTGTTGCCCGTGGGTATGAATCATCAGTGCGCCGATATTTTTGAGCATAGCGACGTTTGACAGCTTGCCATTGATGCGGCAAACTGTGCTGTCGCTGGTAATTTCGCGCTCAATCAGCAGCTCATTTTCCTCAATGTCAATTCCCAACGCTTCAAGGCTTTGGCAGACCGTTTCCGAAAGATTTGTAAATAGCGCCGTGACCGAGGCTTTTTTCTCGCCGGTACGGATCAGTTCCTTGGAAGTGCGCGAACCCAGAACAGCGCCGATAGCCCCGATCAAAATTGATTTACCGGCACCCGTTTCACCGGTAAACACATTAAGACCGCCCTCAAAGGCGATCTGTGCACTCTGTATAACTGCTATGTTTTGTATCCAAAGCTGTGAAAGCATCTTATTCCGCCGCCTTATTTATTAATCAGCTTTTTAAGTCTTTCAGTGATTTGCGCTGCACTCTCAGTGGAACGGGCGACCACCATGAAGGTGTCATCCCCCGAAAGCGTACCGACAACGTCGTTGAACTCCGCGGCGTCGAAGGTAGCGCAGGCAGCGTTGGCCATACCGGTGAAGCATTTGATGACTACAATGTTCTGAGCATAATCTATCGACTTGACCGATTCACTAAAGATCATAGCAAACTTGCCGGACATGTTTGCGCCCTGCTTAATGCGCATCGATACATAACGGTACCTGCCATTCTCTGAACGGACCTTATGAATGCCAAGCTCCCGGATATCGCGCGAAACGGTCGCCTGGGTCACATCAAATCCGCAGCTTTTGAGATGCTCAAGCAACCCCTCCTGCGTATCTATTGCTTCATCGGCGATCAGTTCCAGAATTTTAGCATGACGACTTGCCTTCATATGGTTTACCCCCTTAGTTTTAATTTTTGATTCAGTGTTTGATAAAAGCTTCGGTCTTTCAGACAAATAAAGCGGGACACGTACCGCGATTTTTCAATTAAAACGTGATCAATTTCGCCAATGTCAGCCACGGCCGTACCATCGACAATCACACACAGTTCGGCGTTAGGATCGGGCATGCGGGGGCGGACAACCAAACATTTTTCTGATGAAAAAACGATGGATCTGCCCGATAGTGAATGCGGGCAGATAGGTGTCATTGTGATTGTTTCAACAGAGGGATCGATGATGGGGCCGCCGGCAGAAAGTGAATAGGCGGTGGAACCGGTGGGGGTAGCAAAAATAATGCCATCCGCACGGTATTCTCCCACCGTATCTGCCCCGCACAACACGTTGATATCGATGGCGCGCCCAAACTGCGTGCGACAAATCACCACGTCATTTATGGCAAAGCTGGTCACACGCTGCTTGTTGGTACCAAAAACGGACATACGCAACACCATTCGGTTTTCGATATTATATTCGCCAGTTTTAAGTGCCTCTAAAGCTGAAAGATCGCTCGATTCCATCTGCGATAAAAAGCCCAGACGTCCTGAGTTTATGCCCAGAATCGGCTTGTCATAGCGCATGGCGACGTCTGCCTGGTGAAAAATCGTACCGTCACCACCAATGGCGATGACCGCATCACAAGCCTTTAAAAGCGTGTCAGGGTCGTCGGTTATGATATCGTCACAGCAATTAAGCACCTTGGCATCCTGCTTTGATAGCATGGGTATAAGGCCGCAATTCTTAAGACGGGCAACTGCTTCCGTCGTGCAGGACATCGCATGGGCAAGCTTTAGATTGGGGCAAAGCAAGATTTTTTCCATCATGATTCAAGTTGCGCTTAAGTTATGATGCGCATCCTCCACAATTTTTAGAGCGTTGCCCAAAGATTCCTCTTCCGAAGTCTCTTTGACAAGATAAAGCAGGTATTCAATATTCCCTTCCGGCCCTTTCACGGGTGAAAAGGATAAACCCTTTACATTAAATTTAAGCGTTTTGGCGCAATCAATAACCTTTTCAATCACCGATAGATGCACAGCCTGATCAGTGACAACGCCCTTTTTGCCAACCTGGTCGCGCTCCGCCTCAAACTGCGGCTTAATGAGACAAACGACTGCCCCGCCAGTTCTTAGCAGATGATAAGCTACCGGCAACACCAGCGCAAGCGAGATAAACGATACGTCAATACTGATGAAGTCAATCGGCTCGGCGACATCCTCCTGCGTAAGATGACGCACGTTCGTACGCTCGCGGTTGACAACCCGTTCATCTTGGCGTAGGCTCCAGGCAAGCTGACCATAGCCAACATCAAAAGCATAGACCTTTTTCGCACCGTTTTGCAACATACAATCGGTAAAGCCACCGGTTGAAGCGCCAAAATCACAGCAGACGCAGTCCTTTAAGCTAAGCGGAAAAGATGCCAGCGCCTTTTCGAGCTTTAATCCACCGCGGCTGACGTATCGCAGTCCGGCGCCTCTGACCTCAATCGAGGTTGTATCCTTATAGTCTTCCCCACTTTTATCTGCCTTTTGTCCACCGGCATATACTTTGCCGGACATAATCAGCGCCTGTGCCTGAGCGACATCGGGCGCAAGGCCGCGCTCGACCAAAAGCACATCAAGCCGTTTTTTCATTTTAACACGCAC
>JAEWNU010000236.1 GCA_023456995.1 Bacillota bacterium | reverse complement strand
TAATCATTGTCCTGCTCCTTTGCTGTAATCAAAATCGTCCTGCAACCGAATATAGGCCGCTTCGCCCTTGGCGACGGCGTGCTCGGTTTCGTTCCCCGCCACGCGGATGACCGCAGTGCCATCGTTATACGAAACAAGCGTACCTGCAATTTCGCGCAGACCGTCGCGCGCGCGAATAAGCCGCGCCGTGACCGGCCGCCCGATATTCTCTTCAAAATGCCACGGCTTTGTCAGATCGCGTTCAATGCCGGGGGAAGAAACCTCCAGACTGTAGGAACCGTCGATAGGGTCGGCCGCGTCGAGAATGGGGTCGATCAGATGCGAGAACTGCTCACAATCATTGATGTTCACCCCGCCATCCTTGTCGATAAAATAGCGCAGAAACCATGCGCCGCCCTCTTTTTCAAAGCGAACGTCCCACAGCCGCAAGCCCATCTGAAGCAGCACCGGCTGGGCCAGCTTTTCCGCTGTCTGCGCGGTGTTTTGTTTAGCTTTTGCCATAGTTAACCCCCTATACATAAACAAAAGAGCGGGTTATTTACCCACTCTCCTGTCAATACTTCATACTTACTAAAAATACAATAGCACATTCTTGATAAATTGGCAAGGGAAAAATATAAATGTTCCAAAATAAGGGTTGATAAGTGGGTTGAGTTTTAAAAAGTGACCGTGAAAAACTGTTTTAAGCGCTCAGCGCATCATGATGCCTGCTGCGCAGGGCTTTTTTTTCTAAGCTATTGCGGGGATACATATGATTTATTATATCCGAAAGGGCGCGGTTTTTTCTTGAAATAGACGCTGTCAAATGCTACTATATACTTTATCATATTTAAAAGATTCATGATGGCAATAATATTAACCATTTAATAGAACAGCTGGGAGAGGAAAAGATGACTATTCAGGAGAGATTTGGAATTCACGTGTTTCATGATGAAATCATGGAGCGCATGCTGCCCGCCGAGGTGTTTTTAAGCTTGCGAAAAACACGAAAGGAAGGCGGAAAGCTTGACGAAAACATCGCTGGCCCCGTGGCCGAAGCGATGCTCAAATGGGCGGTTGGGCAGGGGGCAACCCATTATCTGCACTGGTTTCAGCCGCTGACCAATGCCGCCGCCGGCAAAAGCGAGGGATTTTTAGAGCCCTGCGGCAACGGCACCGCTATTTTGGAATTCAGCTCCCGCGCGCTGGTTCAGGGCGAGCCAGACGCGTCGTCCTTCCCCTCGGGCGGCATTCGCAACACCTTTGAAGCCAGAGGTTACACAGCGTGGGACCCGACCTCTTCAGTGTTTGTCAAGGATAAGACGCTTTATATCCCCACGGCGTTCTGCGGACCCAGCGGCATTTCGCTCGACCAGAAAACGCCTCTGCTGCGCTCGATGGAGGCGCTGTCAACTCAGGCGGTGCGCATACTGCGCCTTTTGGGGGACAAAGACACCACACGCGTTATCCCGATGGTTGGTGCCGAGCAGGAATATTTTCTCGTCGACCGCGAGCGCTACGAGCAGCGCCTCGATCTAAAGCTCTGCGGCAGAACGCTCATCGGCGCGCCACCCCCCAAGAGCCAGGAGCTTGACGACCATTATTTTGGCCGCGTGCGGCTGCGTATCTCGTCCTTTATGCACGAGCTGGATGAAACGCTCTGGGAACTTGGCGTCGCCGCCAAGACCAAGCACAACGAGGTGGCCCCCACTCAGCACGAGCTGGCGACAGTCTATGATTCAGCCAACGTCACCTGCGACACCAACCAGTTGATCATGGAGACCATGAAGGAGATCGCGAAGCGGCATAATCTGGCCTGCCTGCTTCATGAAAAGCCGTTTTCCCGCGTTAATGGTTCAGGCAAGCACAATAACTATTCGCTATGCACTGACAAGGGCAAGAATCTGCTTTCCCCAGGCGAGCACCCTGAGAACAACCTGAGGTTTATCCTGTTTCTTGCCGCTTTTGTCCGCGCGACCGACCGTTATGCGGCGCAGCTGCGCCTCTCGACCGCGACGCCGGGCAACGACCATCGCTTAGGCGGTTTTGAGGCTCCGCCCGCTATTATCTCCATGTTTTTGGGCGAGCGCTATACCAATCTGCTGGCGTCTTGCAGCAGCGACGATGCGGGCGCACAAAAACGCCCTGTGTCAGTGGGCGTCAATACCATCCCCAGTGTGCTGGCCGACGACGCGGACCGCAACCGCACCTCGCCCTTTGCCTTCACCGGCAATAAGTTTGAATTCCGCATGGTTGGCTCGGCACAGTCGATTGCGCTGGCCAACATCGTGCTAAACGCGATGATCTGTGACAGCCTCGACGCCTTTGCGTCCCGGCTTGAAAACAGCGCCGATATTGAAAAGACCGTGCGCGAAATTGCCTGTGAGACTTATGCCCAGCACGGACGCATCATCATGAACGGCAACAACTACTCCGAGGACTGGAAGGTCGAAGCCGCTCGCCGCGGCTTGCCGATTTTCACCAACGCACTGGATGCCGCCGCCGTCTGGAAACAGCCGGATACCATCGATCTGTTTGGACGCTTTGGCATCTTCTCGCCGGTCGAGTGCAGCTCGCGCTACGAAATCATGCTGGAAAACTTCAGCAAAATTACGCTGATCGAGGCCAACACCCTGTTGGAGATGATGCAGCGCCAGGTGCTGCCGGCCGTGATTGCCTACACCGGAAAAACCGCCGAGAGCTTACGGCAACTGCGCGCGATAGGGCTTGATAACGCTGAACTGTTTAATTATATTGAGACGCTTTCCGACTCGGTAAGCAAACTGACGCAGCGCACCCAGAAGCTGCGTGACGACGTTCTGGCGCTGCCTGACGAAAGCCACGAACGCGCGACCTGCTATATCCGCGACGTGATTCAAAAGGATATGCAGAATATCCGTGACGTTTCGGATTTTGTCGAGCGCATGATGGATAAGACCTGTTGGCCGATGCCGACCTATACCGATCTGATGCACCGCGTTTAAATGAGTAGCCACGACTAAAATCTAATGCGACAAGGGGGCGGCTTTTGCCGCCTCTTTTTTTTGTAATACGTTCATGCCAGTTAAAGTTTAACGTAAAAATAGCTACCGCGTTTCGTTGAAAATTTAACTTCTATCCCATTCACTGCAATTGAATTTACAGAAAAAGTATTTAAATGTTAAAAAAACCATTAATTTCAAGGGCAATAATAAGCAAATTCTTTGTGTGAAATAACGAACTATAGTATGGCTTTATTGTGTAAAGATCTGAAAATGGTCTAAATTTTAATAGTTTTGCCATAATTTTAAGAAAGTATATTAACAACTCGAAAGAAAAGGTATATAATAGGGCCGGTAGAAAACTGGTAATTGAGTGTCGCGGG
>JAEWNU010000235.1 GCA_023456995.1 Bacillota bacterium | reverse complement strand
GCTCAAATGTTGGCTGAAAAGCTGAAAATAGATGCTCAACAGGTGCACGTCGTTATGGACGTCGATACACGGGTTGCGCCGGAGCACTGGAAAACAGTAGCCAGCCTCACCGAATATATGGCGGGTTACGCCGTAGTGCGAGCTGCCGATGATTTAATCTCACAATTAAAAACCAATGGTTCTCAGGCTTTCGGCTGTATGCCAGAAGATGTTGAGGTCGCACACGGGCGGGTCTATTGCATTAAAAACCCCGAACAATTTATTGCGTTTAAGGATATTGCCCAAGGTTATAAAGCGCCGGACGGCACTTCGATTGGAGAGCCTGTCTTGGGACGCGGCGGATTTATGTTAAAAGGTTTATGCATGCTTGATACGCAGACAGGACAAGGTAAAACCGGCCCCGACTGGTCGCTTGGCGCACAGGTTGTAGAAATTGAAGCGGACCTAAAAACTTATACCTACCGTATTATCTCCGCTTCTACCGTTATGGATGTCGGCAAAGTGATCAATCCGGAAGCGATGCGTGCCATGATAGCGGGCGGCATGGCAATGGGCATAAGCATGGCCAGCCGTGAAGCATATACTTTTGATGCGCAGGGTATCCCCCAGACACCGAATCTTCGCACCTATAAGCTTTTGCATATCGGTCAGGAGCCAGATTATCGCGTCGGATTTGTAGAAACGCCAGAAGATGGTTCACCGTATGGTGTAAGAAGCTACTCCGAGCATGGCATAATCGGCATTCCTGCTGCGCTTGCTAATGCTCTATCCGCAGTCTTCGGAATAGAACTTGTTTCTTTGCCACTGACACCTGAACGAATCTGGCAAAAATCCAAGGAGCGTAACCTATGATTCCTTTCGATTTCATTTATTGTCGCCCTGAGACGTTGGCAGAAGCTGCCGAGGTCTTTATTCAGCTGCAAACACAAGGGAAAAAATCCGTGTATTACGCTGGTGGAAGCGAAATCATTACGATGTGCCGTGCGGGTAGTATCCGCCCAGATGCGGTGATAGATATTAAAGCCATTCCGGAATGTAATCGGCTAGAAGTTAAAAAGAATGAGCTGCACATTGGCGCAGTGTGTACACTTAATGAAATTAAAGAATCAAAGTTATTCCCTTTGCTTAAACTGGCCAGTGGACGAATTGCCGACCACACCAACCAGTGCCGCATCACTTTAGGAGGAAATCTCTGCGGGACCATAATTTATCGCGAGACCAGCCTACCGCTTCTTCTTTCGGACGCTCGGGTCACACTTCTGGGACCGGAGGGACGGCGAACAGTTTCCTTTCAAAGCATTTTCCCCGGTAGTATACAGCTAAAACCCGGCGAATTTATTGTACAGGTGCATATTCCCGATTGGGCGCTTAATGCGCGCCATGCGCATATTAAAAAAACAGAAAATGAAAAGATAGATTATCCGCTTGTGTCGGTGGCAGCCATCTGGAAGGAGTATTACCTGCGCGTAGCCTTTTCGGGGATCTGCGCTTATCCATTTCGCAGTGAGAAGATTGAGGCTGTATTAAACAACCGCAAAGTATCTTGCGATGCAAGGGTGGAGGAAGCGACTAAACTTCTGCCCGAGGCGGCTTATAGCGACGTAGAAGGCTCAGGTGCGTATCGTGTTTTTGTTTTAAGAAACACGTTAAGTTCTCTTTTGGAGGAATGGGAAAGTGGTAAAATATAATGGAAAAGCCGTTATTTCGCTTAATGTAAACGGAGAAACATACGAACTAGCCGTGAGACCTTCGGATATTTTGCTGGATGTGCTTCGTGAGCAGCTGGGATTGACTGGTGCGAAGCCCGGCTGCAAAAACGGGGATTGCGGGGCGTGCACTGTTATACTGGATAGCTGGCCGGTTAAATCCTGCCTGATCCTTGCTGTTGAGGCACAAGGGCACACCATTTTAACGGTGGAGGGCCTTGGCGGTACGACAATGGTTCAAAAATCATTTGTAAACGCTAATGCGTTTCAGTGCGGTTATTGCACGTCCGGTTTTTTGATGGTATGCCATGCACTTAAAATGCAACAGCCAACTTTACCGGAAGAATATGTGGTTGAGGAGTGGCTACAGTCTAATATATGTCGTTGCACAAGCTATCAAGAGATTCGAAATGCAGTACGAATGATGTATGAATCATCTTAACTGCCTTTTTGCTAAATTATCATTGCCATGAATTTATGTTTAAAAAAATTTGAAACCATGGAACACATAAAACTTGAACGAATTGACTTTTGCTATTATGATCATCATTTCAACGCAAGCAAAAGGGCTTGACGCCTGCAATCACAGACAGCAAGCCTTTTCGGTTGCTTAATATAACTCTTTTGTTTAACTTTTGAGGGTCACTTCACTCATGGACGACCTGCCGGCTTGTTTATGCGTAAAGCGCTTTACACATAGCCTGATTGTAGTTACCAGCTGCTATTGGGTTTACACCTGAAAGCTGCAACACGCATCAGCAGACGTATCTGTGCCAAGAACACCACGAGGTGATAAAAGACCATGATGCAAGCCGCATCATGGTCTTTCTTTTTGCACATTAAACTTTAATAATGGTAGGCCCTTGCAAAAAACAACGGGAATGATATCCGAATGTTAGCCCCTGCCAGGCTGGTTTTCATGACGGTAATTTCGCTTTATAAAATTTCTTCTATCCTGATACTATC
>JAEWNU010000234.1 GCA_023456995.1 Bacillota bacterium | reverse complement strand
GAATAAGAGCGCTTCCGATAGCTGTTTATGCCAAAGGCATTACCCCGCAGGGCCCGTTCAAGTTCGGCCCCGGTGAGATTAATACCCCCATCGCCTGCGGTGGTCAGGTTGTCTTCCCAGGAGATATTCTGGTTGGTGATGCAGACGGCATCGTTGTCATTCATCGTCAGGATGCCGAGGCGGTTGCGGAAGTCGCGATCAAAAAGAAGGCTTCTGAGGATAAGACCTTTGAGCTGATGGAGTCGGATTTTGCCGCCTATACAGCAAAGCATCTGAGCACAACTGAAAAACGTTTTTCCAGCGCAGGCCAGCAGATTCCTAAGTTTGGTAGCTACTCTGAAATGTATAATCTTTGACTGCTATTTTTAATTTTCTCCTTTTGACGGAGAGATAAGTAATTCCCAGCTTCTATAAAGGATCGATGCAATATATCAAGGTAGTGTCATACAAGTTTCCACAAAGTAAACTTGTATGACACTACCGTTGGGCGCAGATTAGTATCAGATAAGATTCCACTACATTTTTTAGTGTTAATTCTTTGACGTGTAGAATTCTTTCCTTGAGACCTTGGGTTTTATTCCCTTTTTGAATGTCTTTTACAGCAGTCATTTTATGGGAGTCCCAATGGCTTTTCTATATCCTTTTAAAATTTCAAACTTTATTGAACTCTATCTCGGAAAATGAAGCTAGTAACGGTAGGTCTTAACTCGAACCTAGAAGAACACCCTCTCCTTTGACCGATTATTGGGCATATCAAAAGCGGTCTGCAGGAAGTAAGCTTTAGTCACATAAGTACGCTTGGGTTTGTAAAGGTTAGCAGGTCTATCGATATAGGTTAAAAGCTTATGCAAACTGCTTTGAGATTATTGTTCCAAAAAACATGATATTTGCTTGGAAATGATAAAGGGGCCGCTCAACGCGGCCCCTTTATCATGATGAAAAAACTTATTACTGTATTACGCAGCACTTTTTCTTATATGCCAACTGTAGCAGAACGACAACGGCAATTAATCCCAAGCCAATAATATCGCTCATCAGCGAGCTGTTTATCAAACACACTGCTCCAACAGCCGCCATTAGGCGCTCTATAATATTTAGTTTACGTTGATAATAGCCTTCTATAGACAACGCCAGTGCAAATACACCGATGACGGAGGTGATAATAACTCGAATCCCGTCAAAAATGCCCAATCCGGTCGGCAGCAACAGTTCAGGCGAATAAACAAACATAAACGGAATAATAAAGCCCGTTGTGGCCAGGCGTACCGCCGCCCAGCCCGTCTGGTTGGGGTCGGCCCCCGAAAGACCCGCGGCGGTGTAGGCAGCCGTTGCAACAGGGGGTGTAATGGCCGACAAAATACCATAATAAAAAACGAACAGGTGTGCCGCCAATGCCGGTATTCCTAACTGAATAATGGCGGGTGCCGCAATGGTGCTTGTGAGCACATAACAGGCGGTGGTGGGCAGACCCATACCCAGTACGGTGGCGGTAAGCATGGTTAGAATCAGTGTTGTAATTAGCAATCCGCCCGAAAGCTTTAAGATTGCTGCGCCCATTGCAAGAATGGCGCCGGTGAGAGAAACCATACCTATTAAAATGCCGATGACCGCACAGGCCGCCGCAACTGAAAGAGCCGAAAGTGCGCCCGATTCCATCGCTTTCAACAACGCCATCGGTTTGATCCATGTATCGCGTTTGAAAAAGCTGGACAGAATTGCCAGTACAATACCGACAACTGCCGCGCGCATGGCGTTATAACCCGAAACCAGCATAAAAATGATACCAACCAGCGGGAGTAATAGATGACCGCGCTCTAACAGCACCTTTTTTAGCTTGGGGAGTTCTTCCTTGGGTAGCCCTTCTATATTTTCTTTACGTGCGCGCAGGTCGATCATAATCCACGCACTGACATAATAGAGTATCGCCGGCAGAAGTGCTGCTCTGATAATAGATAGGAATGGCACGCCCAGTGAATCCGCGATAATAAAAGCAGCCGATCCCATAACCGGCGGCATAATCTGCCCACCTGTGGATGCCACTGCCTCAACCGAGCTTGCAAAATAATCTTTGTACCCGGTGCGGCGCATTAGCGGGATGGTAAATGCGCCGGTGGTAACTACGTTAGCCGAAGCCGAACCGCTGATAGACCCCATCAGCCCGCTGGCCACAACTGACACCTTGGCAGGGCCGCCGCGCGCACCACCCGCAACCGACATGGCAATGTCGTTAAATACGGCAGACATTCCGGTGGCACTCAAAAAAGCACCGAACAAGATAAACAAAAAAATAAAAGTTGAAGAAACGCCGAGAATCTGTCCATAAACTCCCTCGGTCGTCAGTGTTAAGTGCTGGATAATGCGCTTTGTCGAGAAACCCGCGTGCTTGAGCGGGCCAGAGATATAGGCACCGAAATAGCCATATGCCACCAGAAAAATGGCCATGGAGGGCAGTACCAGCCCGACCGTTCTTCTAGCGCATTCCAACACCAGCAATACGGTGACGACACCTAAAATCAAATCTGTCTGGGTGCCGCGCCCGCCACTTTTGGCAAGACGCTGAAAATTAAGAATAATGTTACTGACAACAAAAATCGATACCCCGGCAAGAATCCAGTCAATGCCACTGGGCCGTTTGGTAGGTGAATTGTTTGTAGCAGGATAAAGCAAAAATACAAGTGATAGCACAAACCCCAGATGGTAGGCGCGCTGCAGCATGGGGCTGATGGTAAAAATAGCAGTATAAAGGTGATAGGCCGACATACAGATGGTTATCGCGCTGATCATTAAACCCAGCTTGCCCTCAAGCTTGCGCCGCTTAGGCCGTTTTTTCTTCTTTTTCTGGCCTATGGTCTCAAGCTCATCATCGCTCATCTTTTCCACCTGTTCAATTGTCAGGCTTCTAAGATCAATATTCTCTTCCTTCAGGGCGTTTTTCGCAGTATCATCGGCAGATGTTGTTCTTTTCATGTGATTACCTCAAATATTATTTTCGCCTGCGGCCAGACCCCGCACTGGCGGAGTTCTGGCCGCCTTAAAATAACCGTATAAGTTAGGTATCGTCGTTGGAAACAGCATATTGCGGTGGCCAACACATTATAACAGATTACTTGATGGCTCCAACTTCCTTCAGATACTTTTCAGCGCCGGGATGCAGGGGGACACACATGCCGATCATGGCATTTTCAGGTATGCTACCGTTAAAGATCGCATTCTGTGAAACGAGATAATCATTATTTTCATAGAAAGCTTTGGTGAACTTATAAACGCTGTCTTCGCTGATATCATCGCGGGTGAGTATCAGCGCGGAGCCAGCAAACGTATGAATATCGCTGTTCTGGCCCTGATAAGTTCCGGCCGGAATTAGCGCATAACCAAACTCGCTTCGCTTAGCGGTAATTGCCTTAGCCTCTTCCTCGGTCATGCCAATCAGCGAGCAGTTGCCACTGTTGAGCGCGTCGGTGATGTTGGCAGCGCCGACCGATGTCGCATAAATTAGCGCATCAGCCTCACCGGTCTTGAC
>JAEWNU010000233.1 GCA_023456995.1 Bacillota bacterium | reverse complement strand
GGGTACAACCACCGACGCGCTTATTTATCAGGTTCCCGGCGGTATGCTCTCGAACCTGATTGCTCAGCTCAAGCAGCAAAATGCACTGGACAAGTTTGACGAAGCACTTGCAGAAATTCCGCGCGTAAAGGCGGACCTCGGCCACCCGCCGCTGGTTACCCCGACCAGTCAGATCACTGGCGTTCAGGCTGTTATGAACGTACTGGCCGGTGAGCGCTATAAGATGGTTTCCAATGAGGTTCGTGCTTATCTGCGCGGCGAATATGGTCGTGCGCCCGGCGAGGTTAATCCCGAGATCATAAAGAAGGTGCTCGGCGATGTCAAGCCTTCTACCGCACGCTTTGCCGATAGCCTTTCTCCCGCTTTTGAAGCTACCAAGAAAGAGCTTGGCTCTAAGGCCAAGTGTGACGAAGATGTCCTTTCTTATTTAGTGTTCCCACAGCTTGCCGAAAAATATTTTGAGTACCGCGATAACCCTGTTGAGGCCGCTGCTGTTGCTGCCGCTGTCACTGCCGCCATTGCCGCTGACAAGAAGCCCGCTGCTGTCAAGTACAGTGTGCGGAGAATAGATTAGTCAGGGGGCGGGTGTTATGAGTAACTCTGCTATCTATGGTATTTTGATTCTATTTGGCGCTGTCGCATTATTAATTCTTTTCATGCTTCATAAGCGTGAGCAAGATTATAAAATTGCGATGGAAAAGTACGAGCGCGACATGGAAGCCTATAACAACGCTGTCGCACTGTATGGCGATCCTTCTTTTGCAGCGTCTGTACCTGTCGCTGCAGCATCCGTTGCTGTGCCAGCAACGTCTGTTCCGCCCGTTGCCGCCGCTCCGGCTACTTCCAGCGGCGAGGTTTTACTTTCTGGCGTAGATGAGCCCACCGCAGCCATGATTATCGCCATCCTTTGCAATGAGCTGGGGCAAAACCCTGCTGCATTGCGCTTTAAATCGATTACAGCAATGTAATAGGGAGGTTTAACATCAATGAAATATGTCGTTACCCTCAACGGAAAAGATTATGAGGTGGAGGTTGGCCAGGGCTCTGCTGAGGTGCTGTCGGTTTCGGCGGCTGGTACCGCTTCACCTGCGCCCACGCCCGCTCCCGTTCGTGCTGCTGCGCCCGCAGCCCCTGCTCCTGCCCCTGTCGCGGCTCCTGCCGCCTCGGCTGCCGGAAAAGCGGTGAATGCCCCCATGCCCGGCACCGTTTTGAAGATGTTGGTCAAACAGGGTGACAAGGTTACGAACGGTCAGGTATTGCTGGTGCTTGAGGCCATGAAGATGGAAAACGAAATCTTTGCACCCTGCGACGGTACCGTTACTTCCGTCGCCGTCAAGGAAGGTTCTTCAGTTAATTCCGGTGACGCTATGGTTACCATCGGTTAATCTCTTGAGACCGTTGTGATTATTCAAAATGCGTGCGCAAAATTATTGCGCACGCATTTTTGCTAACTGAATATATCATTCAATCGTTCTCAAAACTTATGAACCGCGTCCCCTGATACGTCAAAATACCTTTGTCATTTTTCTTTATTGTATTATATACCCACAAGCTAACTTCAAACTTAAGGGCGTTTTTACCGCAACCAAAGTTTACAATATATTCAATTTTTGTTTTATAAGGCGGGTACTTTTTGATCGGCTTATATTGAGTAATAAACTGATCAACCAACATCGCCCGACACTTTGTTTTTTTGCCAAAATAGTTCAATATGAAATGGCGGAGCACTCCTAAATAAACTAAAATTAAAAACGCCCAGATAGCAGTATAAATAATTATGTTCACCTTATCTTGAGCCATTTGGGTCACTTCCAGCCATGTGTAGTATTTATATTATAATATACCAATACAAACACCACTAGCTATTCTACTGCAATATTAAAAGAAAATATGCAAGGCAGCAAGTACGGCTTACCGTACTTGCTGCCTTTGATTTATATAACGAGCGAGATAGCCCACAGGGCTATCGTAAGCACTAAACCACTTACTCTTCCTCACGCACCACGGCAATTGAAAGCTCATCGAGTGACTTGGTATCGACATGGGTGGGACAGGAGGTCATTAGTTCGCTGGCATTTTGCACCTTGGGGAAGGGAATAACATCACGGATGCTCTCCTTGTTTAACAGCAGCATCACAAGCCGGTCAAGGCCATATGCCATGCCGCCGTGGGGGGGGACACCATATTTGAACGCTTCAAGCAGGAAGCCAAATTTATCATTGGCCTCTTCATCACTCATGCCCAGCGCCGCAAACATTTTGCGCTGAATAGCCGGATCAGAAATACGAATCGATCCGCCACCCAGCTCGGTACCATTGAGCACGAGGTCATAGGCGCGGGCACGCACCGCTCCCAAATCCGATTCCATCTTGTCCAAGTCCTCAAAATTCGGGCAGGTGAAGGGGTGATGCATCGCGTAGTAGCGGCCCTCGTCAGGATCATACTCAAATAGCGGGAAATCGGTAACCCACAACAAATCGTAGGTATTCTCCGGGATTAGTGCCAGCCGCTTGGCAAGGTTCAGGCGCAGTGCACCGAGTGCTGCAAACACAACACTGTCCCGCGGGTCAGCCACCACCAGCAGCACGTCGCCAGTCTTTATTTCCATACGATCATGAATGGCCTTGATTTCAGCCTCAGTGAGAAACTTTTCAAATGAGGAGGACTGTGCATCTTCGGTCACGCGGGTAAATGCGAGGCCTTTAGCCTTGAACAGCTTGGCGACATCTGCCAGTTTATCAATTTCCTTGCGCGAAAGAGTAGCCGCTGCGCCCTTCACATTAATGGCTCGCACGCTGCCCCCAGCCTCTAACGCACCCTTAAACACAGCAAATTCAGTACCCTTTAGAATATCTGAAAGGTCTTGCAACTCCAACCCAAAGCGGGTGTCCGGCTTGTCCGATCCAAAACGTTCCATCGCCTCTTTATAAGTGATTCGGCGCAACGGCAGTTCTAGCTCCATGCCCATAATATCTTTGAAGATATCCTTCATCAAGCCCTCGTTGACGGTCTGCACGTCGGTTTCATCGACAAAAGACATCTCAATGTCAATTTGCGTAAACTCTGGCTGACGGTCTGCACGCAAATCCTCGTCGCGGAAGCAGCGGGCAATCTGCATATAGCGATCAAAGCCTGCCAGCATCGAAATCTGCTTATAAAGCTGCGGTGACTGGGGCAATGCGTAAAATTTACCAGGATGCACGCGCGAGGGCACCAGATAGTCACGTGCGCCTTCAGGGGTAGGCTTCATAAGAATTGGTGTTTCAATTTCAACAAATCGGTTTTTATCAAAATAATCTCGTACCAGCTTAACGATACGATGGCGCATCAAAATGGCTGACTGCAGCTCGTTACGGCGCAAATCAAGATAACGGTAACGAAGGCGCAGCTCTTCGTTAGTCTTTATGCCGTCCTTGATGTCAAAGGGCGGGGTTTCACTGACCGCCAGCACGCGCAGTTCAGATACATACAACTCCACCTCGCCGGTGGCAATGTCCTTATTAACCGACTCACGGCGGCGCAGCACGCCCTTGGCCATCAGCACATATTCCGAGCGCACCGAGGATGCCTTCTCAAAAGTTTCGCGATTGGTTGAGTCGTCAAATGCAAGCTGTGCGATACCAGTACGGTCTCGCAGATCAATAAAGACAAGGTTACCCAAATCACGCTGCTTGGCCGCCCAACCCGCTAATACTAGCTCTTTGCCAATCATATCGGTCGAAACCTCACCGCAGTAAGCGGTACGCTTCAAACCGTTCATAAAGTCTGCCATTGCCATTACTCCTTTTATCCGTCAATCTTCTATTTGCATTATAATTTTGCAGCTGCATCCGCTACGTCGCCAATGCACCGCTGCACCGAAAGCTTAATAAATTCATTGGCAAACTCGTCACCCAGCGTAATTTCATTGGTGGTGCCGGTCGCCATTTCTTTGATGGTCGCCTTGCATTCCGCAAGCTCGTTGTCGCCTAGCACCATGGTATAAACCGCTCCCAGTTTGTCTGCATAACGCATCTGCGCTTTTAAGCTTCGGCCCATCGTCTCACAGTCAGCGGAAACGCCCTCGGCGCGCAGTTTCTGTACCAGTGTTCCAGCTGCAATTGATGCTGCCTTACCCATTGGCGCGATAAATAACTCACAGGGCAGTGGAGCAGGGGTTTCAGCGTTTGACGCCGCCATGACAAGTTGAAGACGCTCCAACCCCATGGCCCAGCCCACCCCGGGCAGTGTTGGGCCACCCAGCTCCTCAATCAATCCGTCATACCGTCCACCGCCACAAACGGTTCCTTGTGCGCCGATAGCTTCGGTGACAAATTCAAAGACGGTGCGGCAGTAATAATCCAGCCCGCGCACAATATCGGGGTCTATCTCATAGTGGATGCCCATCGCCTCCAGCCGCTCACGCAGCTCGGCAAAGTGCTCTTCACACTCGGGGCAGAGGTGGTCGATCATCTTGGGCGCTTGGGCAGCGATCTCTTTGCAGATCGGGCTTTTGCAGTCGATGATTCGTAGGGGGTTGGTCTCTAGGCGAGTCAGGCAAGTTTCACAAAGCTTTTCTTTATGCGTCGAGAAATACTCTCTAAGCTTAACTTGATAGGCAGGGCGGCATTGCTTGCAGCCGATGGAATTGATAAACAGTTTAATTTTGCTTACGCCCAATGTTTCTAAAAGCTGATTAGCCAGTGCGATCACCTCAGCGTCAGAAGCTGAGGAAGGAGAACCTAATGATTCCACCCCAAACTGGTGGAACTCTCGCAAACGGCCCGCCTGCGGCTTCTCATAGCGGAAACAGCTGATGACATAACTAGCCTTGACCGGCAGCTGCCCCCCCAGAAGATTGTGTTCTATCGCCGCTCTAACAACGCCCGCCGTACCTTCAGGGCGCAGCGTAATAGAGCGATCCTTTTTATCATTGAAGGTATACATTTCTTTTTGCACCACATCGGTGGTATCGCCCACAGCACGATTAAACAGCTCAGTGTGCTCAAACGTGGGAGTGCGCATCTCAAAAAAGCCATAACGCTCGGCGATATCCAGCGCCGTGCGCTCAACATAGTGCCAGCGGGTTATGTCACTGGGCAAAGCATCCTGTGTCCCCTTCGGGGCAGAAGTGAGCGGTTTCATAAAATCATTCTCCTTATTGTATTATTTTGTTTTATTATGCATATTGTATCCGGTTTTAAAGGCGGATGTAAATATAAAATACCCCGCCCCCAATCAGCAAAAGGGGCGGGGAAAACTCCACGCGGTGCCACCCTCGTTTGAACGACATAGTTTCGTTCATCTCAACAGGCGCTCTTATAACGCAGAGCAGGCGAAAAGCGTTTTGCGCTTTCAACTCGGCGGATGTCCTTCCTCTGTCCTTACGGCGGGGCTCTCAGCCTTAGACCCAGCGCTAATAAGCTTTGGGCGACCCCTTCTCTGTAGACGTTACTGACAGACTACTGCTTCCGCTTCAATGTATTTTAGTCTATTTATAAAATAGTTAAATTATCGTTTGGGGTTGACAATATCTCTCCAGTCGAGATCACCCTTCTCCAGCGCATGAATCAACGCTTCGGCGGTGGCAATATTCGTTGCCATCGGTATGGAATGAACGTCGCACAGGCGAATCAGATTTGCTTCATCCGGCTCCCCTGGTTTCATGGTAAGCGGGTCTCTTAGGAACAGCAACAGATCGATTTCGTTGCATGCAATGCGTGCAGCAATCTGCTGGTCGCCGCCCTGCTCACCCGAAAGAAATCTAAAAATACGTAGGCCGGTTGCCTCGGACACTAGCTTTCCGGTTGTACCGGTTGCACAGATATTATGCTGACTGAGGATGCCACTGTACGCAATGCAAAACTGTACCATCAGCTCTTTCTTAGAATCATGTGCTATTAATGCGATATTCATACTCATCCTCCATCTTTATGCTGCCGCTTTATTTCAAGCGCTCAACATTAAGTCTCACTCTTTCACCCAAAATACGTCTAGTCATGTCTTCAACTTCCCGCCAAGCCAAACTGCTTTGCGGCAGCGAT
Source organism: Bacillota bacterium (assembly GCA_023456995.1). GTDB lineage: Bacteria > Bacillota > Clostridia > Oscillospirales > Ruminococcaceae > Yanshouia. The sequence continues at coordinate 1,904 of JAEWNU010000233.1, read as the reverse complement.
TCACCCTTAGCCAGCAGTCGTTCCACCAGCGGATCCTCTGGGATAACCGCAATCAACTGTGCTCCAACATGGTCAATCACCGCATCCAGATCAGGCAAATCCTTAGATAGTATGTGCCTTAAAAACTTATTAATTACGAGTTTGGGCTTTTTTTCCTGCAATATTTGCGCTGCCTTAGCAGCGTCCCGCACTGAGACTGGGTCGGCTGTACAAACAATCAGCGCATTGTTGCAAACCGAACATGCAACATCAAAACCGCGTCCCAGCCCTGCCGAGGTATCCAATATCAAATAGTCATAACAGCCCGCCAGTCCTTTGAGCAATGCCGTTAGACTGGTACGGTCAGGTACAAAATGCCGATCCACCGGCGCTGGAATCAAATGCAGGTTTCCCTGGGGAACGTTGCAGACCGTGATGGACTTTACCGGCTTACACCGCCCCGACAAAACGTCGGATAGGTCATAGACGATTTTATCTGATACACCCATAATCAGGTCCAGCCCGCGCAAACCGCTATCAAGCTCCAGAAGCAACACATTTTTATGGCGACGGCAAAGCGCCTGCGCCAGCAAATACGAAACAGTGGTTTTTCCGGTTCCGCCCTTGCCTGATGTTACGACCAGAACATTTGACATTTCAATCCCCCTATTGTCCAATCTTATCATAAAAATAAGCTGCTGACCAGACATTGTTCAGGTAAAAAAGCAAAATTTCTGAGAATTTTATTCCTCTTTTCCGCTTAGAGGGCCGGTCTTTCTGCATTGCTTTGTACAGCAGCCCCTTCGCTACCTTCGGAGGTCCCTTCAGTCGATATATCTGGTTCACCTTGATCATTATTCCCCGCCTTACTTGGGAAAAAGAAGGAATCAAGCACTGCTCGTGCAACCGGCGCACCGGTATAACCATGCCAGCCCTTTTCGATAACCACCGCAATCGCAATCTGTGGATCATCGGCAGGTGCAAAACAGATAAAGGTCGAGTTGGGAAATTCATTTGTCTGGGGTGTACCGGTTTTAGAAGCCACCGTAACCGGATAATCACCCAGATAACGGTAGGCCGTTCCCCGCACATCATGGGACGCCATAACCATGCCGCCAATAACCGAATCGAATACCGATTGATCAACATCCAGCGTGTTAGCCACTTCCGGCGTATGGGTAGAAATCGTATCTTTCCAATTATAATAAGAGGAGACAGATTTGACCAAAGATACCTTCATGCGCACGCCGCGCCGTGCAAGCGTCGCACAATAGTTGGCAAGCTGCACAGGCGTATAACCATTATCAAGCTGTCCTATCGCCGCCTGTAAAACGTCGCCGGGATAAACCGTATTCGGGTCGCACTGGGTACCCTTGGCTTCAGTCAGCTCAATGCCTGTAGGAGCACCCAATCCCAGTGCTTGTGCATATTTATTGATGCGGGCAATGCCTAGTTGCCTACCCGTATCATAGAAAAAGACGTTGCAAGAAACACGCAGCGCCTCGGCAACGGTAAGCGGTCCGTGAAAGCCCAGACAGGTCGGCTGATAGGTCGGCAAAAAAGTATAGGTCCGCTGGCAGTTGACGGTTGTGCTGGGTGCAATAATACCCTCGGCTATCCCAGCGGTGCCAACCACGGGCTTAAAACAAGAACCCGGCGCATAGATACCCGAAAAAGCACGGTTTAAAAAGGGATAAAGCTCATCCGAAGAATTCTTGGCGTAATCCTCAGAGTACGTTTCAAGGTTATATGACGGGTACGTGACCGCTGCCAGCACCTCAGAATTTTTTACGTCTATTGCAACAACAGCACCAGCATTAGCCTCTCTACCCTGACCCTGCGGTGCGTTCTCGTTTAGATATTTTATCTCCTTAATCAGCGCGTCTCTGGCGGTGCGCTGAATATCCTTGTCAATAGTTAGAACC
>JAEWNU010000232.1 GCA_023456995.1 Bacillota bacterium | reverse complement strand
ACACAACATTGTCCGCACCTAAATCCATGAAGAGCTGACGCACGCCGTCGCCGGCCGCCACCGCCACAAAACCAAAATCGCGCTGTGGATCTACCTGCTGGTAAGCAAAGAGACTATCCGATTTCTGCGCTTCAGCCTGTGCAGTTTTCTGGGCATTCGAAACACCTGCGGCAAACTGCTCGCGCATGTTCTCAATTTTCAAATTGGTTAACATGCCAAAGGTCAGCGCTTCTTCTAAAGCTTTGCCTGGATGGTCGGTGTGCACATGCACTTTAATAATGTCGTCATCTTCCACAACGACAACACAGTCGCCTATCGTCTCAAGAAAAGCGCGCAACGCCAGCGAATTCTGGTCGGTGTCTTTGCGCAGAACAATAAACTCGGTACAATAGGTAAAGGTAATTTCGCCCTCAAAACCGTGCTCATCCTTAAAAAAGGCTGCATCTTCTGCCGCTGACGAAACAACAGTGCGACCGGTGTCTCCGTCCAGCGGAATAATAACGCCGCTCTTAATTACCGACTGCATGCCTTCAAGCACGACGAGAAACCCCTTGCCGCCTGCGTCAACAACGCCAGCCTTTTTAAGTACCGGCAGCATATCGGGGGTTTTATCGAGCATCTGCGATGCCGCCTCGGTGATTTTGTCCCAAAAACCTACAACATCCTCGCCAAAGCTTGCGGCAGCCTCCCGAGCTGTTTCAGCTGCGGCGCGTGACACTGTGAGAATCGTACCTTCGGTCGGCTTCATAACCGCTTTGTAGGCAGCCTCAACCCCCAGCGTCAGCGCATTAGCAATATCATCGGCCGCTGCGGCCTTTTTGCCCGCAAGTCCTTTTGAGAAGCCACGGAACAACAACGATAGAATAACCCCTGAATTGCCACGCGCACCGCGCAGCAATGCGGAGGCAGCGGTTTTGGAAACCTCTTCAACAGTGGCACTGTCATCAAGACGCTCAAGTTCACGCTTGGCGGCGGAAATGGTCATGGACATATTGGTGCCAGTATCACCATCCGGCACCGGAAACACGTTGAGTGCGTCCACCTTTTGCCGATTGTTTGCAATATGATTTGCGCCCGAAATGATCGCATCACGAAGCACTTTCCCTTGTATCAAACGATTCACTCTCCCTAACTTACGCTCTCTTTACTCGCATTTCAACGCGTCGACAAAAACGTTGACGCAGGTTACTTTGAATCCCGTGATATCCTCAACGGCATAACGAACCTCTGAAACGATGCTGCGCACCACTGCGGCAATATTCACACCGTATGCAACCTCAATATGCAGATCAACAACCAGGGCGCCGTCCTTAACACTGACCTGCACACCCTTATCCGGAAGTTCGGCGCCGGTCATTTGCCGCAGCCCCTGAGACGCGCCGGATACCATCATGCCAGACACGCCAAAGCAGCTTGAAGCTGCATGACTGACCAGTTCGGCGAAAAAGTTAGTGGAAATTTCAACCGTTCCTAATCTATTTTCTACTCGGATCATCTGCGATTCCTCCTTTATAAGCTCTATTCAAGCATTCTGCTAGACCATACATTTAATTCGTCCTATTATACAAAAAATTGTTGTGGGTATCAAGAAACAGATTGTTAATTTTATCCGGCTCTTTTATCCAAAAGTCCGATAAATACGTTCGATAGCTTTTGTCTTTCCACTCTTTTCGTCAATCTCAACCGCGATACCACAGATAATCTGCTCCCCATCTGGGTTCTCAAACCGGGTCGGCATTGCAGTGCGAAACCGGGCGATAACCTGTTCAGGCTTGACGCCAAGCACTGATTGCTTTGGCCCGCACATGCCTAGATCGGTGATGTAGCCGGTCCCGTTGGGTAATATCTGCTCGTCGGCAGTCTGCACATGGGTATGCGTACCAGCGAAAAGCGAAATGCGTCCGTCGAGATAAAATCCCATGGCACGCTTCTCCGAGGTAGTCTCGGCGTGAAAATCCAGAATAATATTCGGGGTATCCAACGTTTTCAAAATATTGTCTATCGTGTCAAAGGGATTTGCCAGCGGTTCCATACCCGCCGTGCCCATCAGGTTGACCACCGCAATGCGGCAACGCAGCATATCCAACATATAAACGCCAGTTCCCGGGGTCTCCGGCGAAAAATTGGCCGGACGGATAATTCCTTCCTGCCGGTCAAGATACTCATAAATTTCACGGCGGCGGAAGACATGGTTACCAGTGGTAATAACATTTGCGCCAGAATCGAAAAGATGCTTGGCACTAGCCGGCAGAATGCCGTTGCCCTGGGCAGAGTTTTCTCCGTTTATAATGACAATATCGGCTGCGTAATGCCGTTTTAGTCCCGGCAGATGTTCGCGAACCGCTTCGCAGCCGCCCTGCCCGACCACGTCGCCCAACATCAGGATGTTCATATGATCGTATCCTCCAAAATTAAATCTCCCGCCTGCTGGCAACAGGCTGCGTGCGCCGTTTTTGGACACCAAGCCACATATAAAAGGCTGCAATCTCTTTCCCAAGCAAAAAATGTAGGCCACTGCGCATATATGAACTTTACTCTCTAGAGTGATCTTTCTCGCTATTCGTCCGTTGTTTTGGCGGACAAACTCGTGTATACAACACCATCCAGTTCCTGCGCTTCTTTTAATGCATTTTCGATCTGTT
>JAEWNU010000231.1 GCA_023456995.1 Bacillota bacterium | reverse complement strand
GGATAAGCATGCTGATATTGGGAAAGAGGTTCGCACATTGACCCTTGCTGTCAATTCAGATATCTCTTCTCAGGGGCAGGCTGGTGTGGATTGCTTTGCCAAAAAGGTGCGTCAGATTTCTAACGGGCAGTTGAATATTAAAGTGGTGGAAAGTGACGACTTGCTTGATTCGCTCGACAATGGCTGCGAACTGATTTTTGCTCCAACGGCGGAGCTTGCACGCGCAAACGGTGATTTTAACTCCTATACCTCGCCGTTTTATTTTTACGATTACAAGCATTTGACCTTAACACTCAACTCCAAGAGCTTTTATGATATTATCCGAGAGAAGAACCTTAGCTTGATGAACGCTATGCCTATAGGCGCTTTCTACGATGGAAATAGCGTGATTCTCTCATCGCGCGATAAAATGTTTGACACCGTTGACCAGTTTCAGGACAGCACGGTCAACATTTTGAGCGATCCGTTGCTTGCCGAAGTGTTAAAGGCGCTCGGCGCAACCGTTAAGGAGCGCAGCAGCGAATATCTGTTGCTAAATTTTGGACGTAACCGTGACAATGCAGTTATGGAATGCGATACGATGGCGCTTGGAGAGCTGGGCGCTCCGAAGGATAATTCTCAAATTTTAGTCTGCAAAAGCTTTCATCGTGCGCGGATAAACTGGTTGGTGCTGTCACAGCCAGCAAAAGAATCGATGAGTGCTTTTGAACAAGCGGTTCTCACAGAGGCGATTGCTTACTCAATTGCAGCAAATGATGAGCTGGTTTTGCAGCAGGAACAGCAGGGCTTTGACTATTTAAAAAGCCTGGGTGCGCAGATCAGTGTACCCAACTATGGTGAATTTAGCGAGGCCACCGATAAGGCGTTGCGTGCTTCAATTCGCTACCAAAGCCTTTGGGACTGGGATCAGCACGTCGAGATCCGCGAACTAGCGGTGTTGACGGTTGGCGGTTAAATTGGCCGCACCACGGTAAGAAATTATTGCTTAAAAAGCCCCTGATGTAGACTTTTGTCCGCATCAGGGGCTTGGTGCATGGTACAGAATTTAGCTTTAGTAAATAGATTCAGTCTTGTTTAATGGCCGTCAGGGCCGAAATTTTAACGGCACGGTTTGCTGGGTAATAGCCTGAAAGAATTCCGATAAGGGTCGAAAATACCAATGCAAGCAAAACGAGCCACGGTGTAATGATAAACATCTGCGCTGCACCACCGCCACCACCTCCAAAAATATCAGTGCCGAAGTTAATACTCAGACCCATATAATTGACCAGATAGGCGATAGACCCACTTAAAGCAATACCTACGATACCACCCAGAAGGCCAATGCAGCCGGCTTCCATAAGAAACAGGGTACGGATATCCTTGACGTGGCACCCGACCACCTTCATAACGCCGATTTCGCGAGTGCGTTCGTACACACTCATCAGCATGGTGTTGATGATACCCAACGACGCGACAAAGAGCGAAACACCGGCGATCATCCCAAGAAAAATCTGAATCTTTTTTGTCTGCTCGACCATTGGTTTTCGAATGCTTTCCATCGACCAGGTGTCAAAGCCCATATCGTCAATGGCGGTTTGAACCGCATCAACATAATTGATATCGATAACCTTGATTTTGGTCTCTTCATAGCCGTTGTTATTGTTTTTGTCCACTTTAATATTGTTAGCCTTCATATAATCGGACTCGATCTTTTTAAGGTCGGTAACGGACATAAACATACCGCGTGAGGTTTCGTAGCCGCGCTGCCAGTCTTCTTTCATCACAGCGCTAACCGTGGGCTTGTATTCTATTTTTTTAGCGCCTTCCTTTTCCGACTGTAAACGAATAAGCAGCTTGCTTTCCAGCATGTTGACAAAGGGCTCTGAAATTTTACCGTAGCGGTCAGGATAAGGATCCACACGATTATTGCCGCGTGTTTTACGGGTGTCCTGTAGGTTATAGGCGCCATATTGACCCATAACAATCGAATATGGCGCTGAAAACGCGTTCTCCCATGTGCCCTCAATCAGCTCATAACCCAGAAGAGGAAGCGCATCGGGGTACACACCGATGATATTATAGAAATAGGTCATATAGCGCTCGTTTTTATCAGCAAATAGCTGCGCACTGAGATTTTGGGGACGATAAAGCGGCGTGGCTGTCAAAACGCCGGGCATCGATCTGATCTTTTCGATCATGGCGTCATCCATAACCACTTTTTTTCCTGATTTATCGGTTTTGCCATAGCTGTAGACGTCGATAATTGTGAGGTCGCCCATCTGCTTAAGTTGTTCTTCCTGACTGGCTTTCATACCAAGACCTACCGCGATCATCAGAACGACAGCGCAGGTGCCCGCGACCACGCCAACTAAGGTCAGCAGGGTACGGTATTTGCGCCTGATCAGATTGCGCAGGCACATCTGGATGATATCAAAGGTCTTCATCTAAGTAGATACTCCTCTTGGCTTTGGCTTTCTGAATGGTCACGAAGGCGCTCATGGTGCCGACGATGAGGCCAACGACGATTTTAACAGGTCGAACGGGGTCATTTTCCGGCTCGGTATTCGCAGGTTCAGCTGGCTCATTGGGGTTCATACCATCCGGCCACTCTGGCTCCATCGGCTCGCCGCCCCCCATATCCTCAACGGTGACGTTAAAGACCGAGACCATTTCCTTGGGGTTCATGTTGGCATCTTCGTAGGTGACAACAATTTCGCCGCTGTAGTCGCCAGGTTCGAGATATTGCAGCGAAAAGTCCGCGCTAGATTCGGTGCCAGCATTCAGGTTGCCGATGTACTGGGTTTGACCCGGGTTTTTGATTCCGTCTCCTCGCACAAAGGCAGTGAGGTTATAAACACCGCTACGGCCTTTGTTGACCATCGGTACTGAAACGTTAAAATCTTCACCGACGTAGGCTGTGCTATCCGACTCGGGAACACCCAGTTCGAACCGGTCTGGGAAATTAACGGGCAGGGTGATTTTTTCGTTAGAGGTGCCGGACTCTAGCTTTTTAACGTCGGCTCCGGCGTATTGGTATGTAAATTTAATGTCGATAGAGTTGGCGTCCTTGTCGTCAGTGACCTTGGTAAGTCCCGCGTTCAGGGTAATGGAATGCTCCATAATACTGCCGGCCTGAAGCTTTGGGATGAAGAAGGTATTCGATGAGCTGGCCATTGAAAAGACGCCCATTGGTGAAACCTTCATGACGATGTTTTCCAGCGAATGCGTCTTGCTGGTATTGCGCAAGATCAACTTGAGAGTAAACTCGTCGCCTGCCGTCACACTGCCGTCACCGTAGGAGTAGCTATCGACGATGATATAGGGGATGGGGGAGTCGGAGTCTTTTTTATCATCGTCGTCGTCCTTGTCATCATCTTCTTTTGAAGCGACGGTGCGAGGAATGGTGGTGGAACAGTCGATGGTGCGCAGTGTACCTTGCACGTTTTTGTATGCCAGCGTAAATGATACCGTACTTCCGGTACCGGTATATCGTAGCGGTAACGTAACGTTAAAAGCGTATTTGCCACTGTCGTGAGTAATTCGTTCAAACTTAATTTCATCATCCTCAAGAATAAATGCACCGTTTGAGTTAAATCCGGTTAGATAAGGAACAACCCCGTTTTGAACCTGACTATTGTCAACGTTGTAATCAACGATTCGGAATGTTACTTCAAATGATGTGTTTTCCTTGATTCTTGTTTTTGTAATATTTAACATCGTGATGTTGTTGGAGCTAACAGTGGTGTCACTGTCGTTGTCAACAACATTAAAGGTAGCATACATGCTTGTTGACCAGGCATTATCACCAACCTGCCGCTCGAAGGTAATATTATTCCATTCAACAAATTTCTTTCCGTCTGAAAGAGAGGAAGATATAATTTCGGGATGTCTTCCAGTGCTGTCTGGGTAAGTAAGCAACAAAAATTTACCGGTAATGCCATTGGGATGTTTATCAGTAACCTCAACCCTATAATTACTTCCAATAGGAACATCAGTGGTGTTGGGTGATCCAGATACGTCAAGTGTTCCTACAACGCTGGCTACCTCTTTGTTTGCCGCAAAGACCGTCGCAGGCAGCATAGCTGCTACCATCATCACCACAACCAGTAAGCAAAACATTTTTTTTATCATTTTCAAGCACGTTCTCTCCTTGCTGTTAATCATCGATTTTACCCTCCGCTGGGGTATTGATTGTCTCTGATTCGCCCTGCGATGAGTCCGGTTCGGCGTTGGCATTGCCCGGGGGCGGTTGTGCAGCGGCTTGGGGTTGATTATCCGTCGGAGGCTTAGGTTCGTCGGAATCAGTTTGCGTGTTTTCTGAAGGCTGCACAGTGTTGTCCGTCACGGTGAAATCGGACTGCGCATCAGCCTCAGTGTCTTCAGCAGCTGGAGGAAGGGCCGCGACACTGGGTGCTGTCAGCGTTTTTGTTGATGCTTCAACTTCCGGCATGGGGTCTAAATAGGCCGGGTGAGGATTTGTTTCGTCGCTGATCACCAAGCCGTCACGGATCGTGATGATGCGGTCAGCGTAGCGCGCTAGCTCGTTGTCGTGCGTTACCAATACAAATGTAATGCCGTTGGTGTGCGCCATTTCGATGAGCAGGTGCATAACTTCCAGTGTAGTACGGCTATCTAGGTTGCCGGTCGGCTCGTCAGCAAAGACAATCTTTGGCTTTGCCACAAACGCCCGTGCAATGCCTACACGCTGCTGCTGTCCGCCGGACATTTCCGAAGGCCTATGCCGCGCACGATTGCCCAACCCCACCTTTTTTAACATCTGCAGCGATTCGCGGTCGCGTATTTCGCGCGGTACCCCGCGGAACAATAGCGGCATAGCCACGTTTTCGGTAGCAGTCATCGAGGGTATGAGGTTATACGACTGAAACACGAATCCGATATACTTTTGACGGAAGCCTGCAAGCTGATCTTCGGTTAGGCGTGAGATATTGGTTTTACCTATGTATACGCTGCCCGCGGTAGGCTTTTCAAGCCCAGCCAGCTGGTTCAATAACGTTGATTTTCCTGAGCCGGAGGTACCGAGGATACAGCAGATTTCCCCTTTGCCGATTGCGAGATTGATATTGCTAAGCGCCTTGACCTTTTCAGCTCCGACACGATATATTTTGGAGAGACCCTTTATGGTGATGATGTTATCCAACCGTCGCCCGTCTCCTTTCAATTTACTAAATCTTTATCCGGTAAAATAGTGTATAAATCAGGACATATTGTTGCCCTCATCAGCCAAAAATTTCACCAAATATACACTTTATTCTACCACACATAGTATCGAAATAAAAGAACTAAGCTGGTGGAATGGTAAAAGATGGACTCCGCATATAAAGTGAGCATATCACTTTTCATAAAGTTTGGGTATTATTGGACTGGTCATGGCAAAAAAAAGCGGGTATAATAGCCACGATGTGGCTATTATACCCGCTGATGTCCAATGACTCGCCACTTGCCGTGGCAACCGCCTTTTGATGGACAGTCAAATCACGGCGCAATCTTGTGGTTTAACAAGCATCGTGGCTATTAATGCTCGCTGATGTCCAACCGCTCGCTGCGCGGTTATACCTTAGAGAAATGTTATCAATGCTCTGAATTTTCAGCGGTGTAAGGGTTTACATGCACCATACAATGCTTAACAGCGGGAAAATTATGTTCAATCTGTTCATGGACCGCCTGCGCGATATCGTGGCCTGCTTTGACACTCAAGGAACCGTCCACTGCGATGCAAACATCAACATAAATTTTAGAGCCGAATTTTCGAGTGGTCAGGCTGTCGAGCCGGAGAACCCCCTGCTGCGCCGATACAAGATTGCGCATCTCTACTTGCAGAGCAGGTTCACAGGCGCGGTCTAACAGTTGATCAAAAGCCTGTCGGGCAATGTCGAAGGCAACTTTAACAATAACTAGGGAAATGATGACGCAGGCGATAGGATCCATGATAGGAAAGCCCAATAGCGCTCCGCCGATACCAATGAGCGAGCCAACCGAAGACAACGCGTCTGAGCGGTGATGCCAGGCATCCGCCATCAGTGAGGCTGAATCGGCTTTTTTAGCTGCGGCGCGGGTGTAGTGATACATCATTTCTTTGGAAACAATCGACACGACCGCTGCTGCGAGCGCCAGAAAGCCTGGTACGACAAAACTGCCGGAAAGGCCGCTGAGAATAGTCTTAACTCCGCCCACGCCGATATAGACGCCAGTAATCATCAACAAACCGGCCAGTGCCACTGCGGCCGCCGACTCCATGCGCTCATGCCCATAGGGGTGCTCGTCATCTTCGCGCTGAGTCGAGAGACGTACGCCCCAAATTACTACAACGGTGCTGATAATATCCGAGGCAGAATGAACCGCATCTGAGATCATTGCCGAGGAATGCGCAATAATACCCGCCGCCAGCTTGGCAATCGTCAGCAGCACATTGCCTACGATTGTCACCATCGAGACGCGCAGACATAATTTTTGTTTTTGTAAATCATCCAACATAAAAAATACTCCTTAGCTCCGTCGTGGGTATGTATAAAAAAGACAGCAACCTCAATATATGTAAGGTTACTGT
>JAEWNU010000230.1 GCA_023456995.1 Bacillota bacterium | reverse complement strand
ATATCTACCGAGGCGAAAACCACGTAGTAAATGATCATTAACTGAATCAGCGCAGGGGTGCCTCTAATGATGGTTAGATAAAATTTTGCGAAAATATTTAGTGCTTTCAGCCACCATTTAGGCCTTGAGGTTTTGTCGTGTGTTGTGCGCACCATCGCAATTAGAAACCCAATGGCAACACCAATAAGCACCGCAAAAAGTGCAATGATAATCGTGTTTTGCAGACCATCGGTGAGATATTTCCACCGATTATCCTTAATGAAATTTAAATAAAACTTTTCAGAGAAGCTCAAAGCCATTCACACCCTTGACATTACTTTATCGCCGCGATGGTACATGCATTAGTATAACACAATAGGGGCCCTGAAAAGAACCCCTATAGCATATAATAAATTTACCTTATTCGCACTTACTTCTTAATGATGATAACCTGAGAAGCGGTGCAGTAGCTATCGGTAAAGTCGATGGACATAAGGCGTTCATCGGTGATGGTCATGCCTGCGGCGCCGAAATCGGCCTTGCCACTCTGAACGGCAGCGATAATCGCGTCAAATGCCATATCTTCAATCTTCAGTTCATAGCCAAGCTTGTCACAGATTGCTTTTGCAAACTCTGCGTCGACGCCGACAACGCTGGTACCCTCATAGTATTCATAGGGGGGGAACTCAGCATTTGTCGCCATGACAAGAGTACCCTTAGAGCGGTCAACATTGGCGGGGGACTCGTAGCCCTTGGCACCTTCAACCTGGCCGATATACTTGTCAAGAATGGCCTGCAGCGTGCCGTCAGCCTTCAACTCGGCAATGGCGGTGTTCATAGCTTTGGTGAGGTCGCTCTTGTCTTTAGAGATGCAGAGCGCGTATTCCTCAACGGTGAAAGGCTCTTCGAGCACAGTAACAGCGTCGTTATTTGTGGCCAGTGCCTTGGCAACCTGATCGTCTACCATAACAGCGTCAATCTTGCCCTGGGAAAGCGCCTGGACAGCTTCAAAGGCCTTGTTGTACTGCTCGATGGTTGCACCCTCGATGTCTGAGGCGTAGATGTCGCCGGTGGTACCCAGCTGAACGCCAATCTTTTTTCCGACTAGATCTGCAATGCCCTTAATGGCGGGTTCAGCGCTCTCCGAAGGGGCAGACGCCGAAGCGCTAGAGGGTGCAGAAGCGGAAGGAGCGGCGGAGCTTGAAGCCGAGCCGCAAGCGGTGACTGTCAGCAGCATCATGGCCGACAGCAGTAATGCAGTAATCTTTTTCATTCTATTATCCTCCATCTGATTTTAATGATTGTTATTGTTAAATTGATTCTGTTTGTATATTATACTCATATCTCATAATAAATCAAGTGCTTTTGCGAAATTTCCTGCAATTTTATTCATACATATGCATTTTAACTATTTTAAAGGTGTCTTAATGCGACCGCTTTAGCCGCAAAGAACATATTTTACTCATAGGCATACAATGTAGTGTACCTGTAATTTCCAAATCTGATTTAATATATAAGGAGCATGATGCACTATGCATGATAGAAGGCATAGGTCCACGGCTGGGGCCGAAGTAGGAGTGCAGGGAAATATGCATGAATATTGTTGTTGTTCGCCTTGGTGCAACTGCGGTCACGAGATAAAGAACTGCTGTGACCACGACCACGACCACGGCTGCGGCTGCGGTCATGACCACGACCATGACCACCATCAACGTTGTGAATGCGGATGCTGCTGTTGCTGTTGCTGCAAGCCGCGGCGCAGGAAAATTTGTTTCCCGGTTTATCCGGATGTCTGCAATGGCCGTGTCAACTGTACTTTAAGCTGCTGATTTAATCTCCCCTGTTGGAGGAGCGTTACGACCCGTGCATTGTCGAGGGCGTAGCGCTCCTTTTTTATACTATATAAGGAATATATTGCGTTCAGTTGACACGATTGCGCGTTGAGCTGCCCTTTAGACTGTGCTATAATAAACGTCGAGGTGATTAAAATGAGAACAATAACGGCTCAACAGGTAACAGATGCTGTTAGAACGCTTTGCATTGAGGCAAACCGCTTTTTACCCGGGGATTTGCGCACAGCGTTGGCTGACGCAAGGGCTGCTGAGATATGGCCCAATGCCTGTGGGGTGCTGGATGATATTATAGAAAATTACCACCGCGCGGAAGCGTTGGACATGCCCATCTGTCAGGATACCGGCACAGCATGTGTCTTTGTTGAACTTGGGCAGGAGGTGTATGTTGAGGGATGTCTGACCGACGCTATTAATGAAGGTGTTCGTCTCGGCTACATTGAGGGCTATTTGAGGAAATCCATTGTTTCCGATCCGCTGGAGCGTAAAAATACACGAGATAATACTCCCGCTGTCATTACCTACGACGTGGTTTTGGGAGACAGGCTCACCATTACAGTGGCACCCAAGGGGGCAGGTAGCGAAAACATGGGCAGGTTGGCCATGTTGAAGCCTTCCGACGGCATAGATGGTATAAAGGCTTTTGTGCTGGAAACGGTTGAAAAAGCTGGCCCGAATCCATGTCCACCCATCGTCGTAGGGGTGGGCATCGGCGGAAACTTTGACCGCGTTGCTCAACTGGCCAAGAAGGCGCTGCTGCGGCCCCTTAATATAGAAAACCCCGATCCGCGCTACGCTGCGCTTGAGCGTGAATTGCTGCAAAGCATCAATTCACTGGGCATTGGCCCCCAAGGATTTGGTGGGCGTACAACGGCGCTCGGGGTCAATATCGAGGCCTTTCCCACCCATATCGCCCAGCTACCCTGCGCTGTTAACATTAACTGTCACGTCACCCGCCATAAGACGGTCGTGCTTTAAGAGGGGCGTTCATATGAAAAAGAAAATTACGGTGCCTTTTACCGAGGAACAGGCCCTTTCGCTGCACGCTGGGGATTCAGTTTTAATTTCTGGTGTGATCTATACTGCGCGCGATGCCGCCCACAAGCGATTGGTGGCGCTGCTGGATGAGGGACAACCGCTGCCCTGTGATTTAAAAGATCAGATTATCTATTACGTTGGGCCCACGCCTGCCAAGCCGGGTGGAATTATCGGTTCAGCCGGGCCGACGACCAGCTACCGCATGGATGCTTACGCCCCGCGGCTGATGGATGAAGCCGGCTTGCGCGGCATGATCGGCAAGGGCTTGCGCTCTGCTGAAGTGCTCGATGCAATTGAGCGAAATAAAGGTGTCTATCTGGCTGCCATCGGCGGTGCAGGTGCACTGTTGGCTTCGACTGTGACAGCCTGCGAGGTCATTGCATATCCCGACCTTGATTCGGAGGCTATCCACCGTTTGGAGGTTATTGACTTCCCTGCGGTGGTGGTGCTGGATTGCTACGGCGGGAATCTCTATAAAAACGGGCGCGAGGCCTATCTTAAAACGGTTGAAGAGGGCGGAAATAAACAATGATGACGTTGTTTAACCGCCGTGAGCTCATCGTGACTCAGAGCATGAAGAGGCAAAGTGAAATACGCACACGGCTAGCTCAAAATCACATTGACTACCGTTTAAAAACACGTGGTCAGGATGATTCGTTCGCTCGCGCGGATCTCAGAGCCCGCACGGGAAGCGCAGGCATTGACCCTGAGTTTCAGTATACTTATACTTTTTACGTGCATAAAAACGATTATGAAAAAGCGATGTATATTATAAATCAGTAGAATAGCCGCCTATGCTCATAAAACGACAAAGAAAGCTGCTTAACAGAAACTAGGAACCCCTATATCTTTTATTGGCACAATATAATTAAATAATTCAAAAACCCGCGCGGATTTATTTTATCCGAGCGGGTTTTAATATTTATTTGAGCTTATCGCACCTTAATGTGTGCCTCTCTGAGCTGTTTTTCAGTGACAGGAGTGGGTGCACCCATCATAAGGTCTTCAGCGTTCGCCGTCATCGGGAAAGCGATGACCTCTCGAATGGAAGATTCATTCATCAGCAGCATCAGTATGCGGTCAACACCCGGAGCCATGCCTGCGTGAGGTGGTGCGCCATAGGCAAAGGCATTGTAGAGGGAGCCGAACTTTTCTTTGACTGTTTCTTCACCGTAGCCGGCAATTTCAAATGCGCGAACCATCGTCTCACGGTCGTGATTGCGTACCGCACCCGAAGAAAGCTCCACACCGTTGCAGACAATGTCGTACTGCCAAGCGAGAATATCGAGCGGATCTTTGGTGTTCAGCGCTTCCAGCCCGCCCTGTGGCATTGAAAATGGATTGTGGGTAAACCCAACCTTGTGGGTTACATCATCCAACTCGTACATTGGGAAATCAACGATAAAGCACATTCTAAAGTCATCAGAAAGCAGATCTAAGCGACGGCCAAGCTCGCTGCGAATCTGACCGGCAAGTTTTGCGGTGAGGAGTTCGGTCTTATCGGAGATAAAGTAAAGCACATCATTGGGCTGCAAGCCGCTGCGCTCTATCAGTATTTTCTTCTGTTCGGCGGGGACAAACTTGTCAATCGGGCCTAAAAGCGCCATATCGTCGGCGGCCTTAACATAACCTAAGCCCTTCATGCCGATCGAGGTAGCAAATTCCAGCATCTGCTCAAAAAAGCTTCTCGGCTGGCTGCCGCATCCCGGAACACGGATAGCACGCACGGTATTCTTCTGGAAAGGTGCAAAGCTACAAAGCGCAAAAATATCTGAAACGTCAATGATCTCAAGTGGGTTTCTCAAGTCAGGCTTGTCCGAGCCATAGCGCAGCATAGCATCTTTAAAAGTAATGCGCGGGAAAGAGGGCGGTGTCACTGGCTTATCCGAAAAAGTCTTGAATACGTCGTAAAGTACATTCTCAGCGACGGCGAAAACTTCTTCCTGCGTGGCGAAGGCCATCTCAAAATCGAGCTGATAAAACTCGCCTGGTGAACGGTCTGCTCTGGCGTCTTCATCACGGAAACACGGCGCAATCTGAAAATAGCGGTCAATGCCCGAAACCATCAGCAGCTGTTTGAATATCTGGGGGGCCTGCGGTAGCGCATAAAACTTGCCAGGGTGCTTTCTGGCCGGAATCAAATAATCTCTGGCACCCTCGGGCGACGACGCCGACAAAATGGGGGTCTGCACTTCGGTGAAACCCAGTTCGGTCATTCGGTTGCGCAAAAAGGAGAGAAGGCGGGCACGCGTTTTAATCGCATTTTGCATCTTCTGATTGCGAAGATCTAAAAAGCGATACTTTAAGCGCAGTTCTTCTTTGACTTCCGGCGAATTGGGAACTTCAAACGGCAGATTTCCCTGAGACTTACCTATAATATCAAGCGATTTCGCAGTTATTTCAATGGTGCCGGTCGCTAGCTTGGCGTTGACTGTCTCAGGGTCGCGGAGTACCACCGGTCCCTCGACAGAAATTACGCATTCCTTCATGACGTCTGAAAGCATATTGTCATCATGGATAACCACCTGGACCATGCCATAATGGTCCCGTAAATCGACAAACAGTACGCCGCCATGGTCGCGAATATTTTCAACCCACCCCGCTACTCTGACACTATTATTAACGTCGGCCTCGCTTAAGGCGGCACAGGTCTTGGTACGGTATTGGTTTTCAAAAAACATGACGGTCATTCCTTTCTTGATTTTTCATTTTGTTTTAAGGTGGCATCGCCACAAAATTTACACATTAAAATTGACAGGGCATCCTGCGAAGCTTCTGTATCTTCGCCAGAATGCCCAAGTCATGCAAGTTATAATAGCACAACACGGCGTGTTTGTCCATATTCCGTAGCAAAAAGATACTATTTTGCACCCCGTTTTCATGTGGTACAATGAATAGATGGAACAATATCTATAATATCCAGACCGTATGTGTCGGCCAAGGCGACTGTTTGCGCACTGCCGGAACGCGGCCTCAGGCAATAGGCCAGGCAAGCGCTGCTCATCTCAACCAGATAGCGGTTTCGTTTGCGCATGCAGCTGGGGGTGTAAGCGGCTTCAAGACAGATATAATCATCCGCGGCCTGACGCAGCCGCTCGTACCGCCTCTTATCGGCATCCGGCCAGCCGTCAGATTGATCGGCGCAGGGGGCCACAATAATCAGCCGAAGATGGGGGAAATCACTTTTTAGCTTCAACACCGTTTCAGCGGCAAGCGTATCAAAGCCCATTGCGCCGCCCGCCATAAAAATAAAATACCCCTGTGCAATCAATTGGCGGATAGCGCCTTCTAC
>JAEWNU010000229.1 GCA_023456995.1 Bacillota bacterium | reverse complement strand
CTTGAACTGGGAGATATCATTGATGTGAATGTGCTACAGAACTTCTTGGACAATTTTGCAGTGGGCTTTAATTGTGCAGCGGTTTCGGTAGGAAGGCATGGTGAAGAGTTTACAAGACCCAGCCATTACAGGCCGTTTTGCTCAAATTTTATTCATGCCTCACGAATTGGTGATGATCGGTGTGCGCAATGTCATAACGATTTTGGGCGCAAGGCCATCGCTCAAAAGCGTCCATACATAGGGCAATGTCACGCCGGTCTGATCGACTTTTCTGCACCGGTTATCATAAAAGGCGAACATATTGGAACAGTTTTAGGCGGACAAATTCTGGACAAGCCCACAAACCAGCAAACCATTTATAAAGTGGCCAACGAAATCGGTGTCAGTGGTCAAGGGCTTTGGGAAGCCGCACAACAGATCGATATCGTTCCAAAAACGACCATAGAAGCAGCCGCACAGGTGCTTTATATTGTTGTGAATGCGCTTGCAGAAAGCGGATTTAACCGCATAGAGACCGAGTTTTTGTCTTCTAATCTGGCCAGCAACTTTATTGATATTTCAAACAATATTGAGATTCTGACTGCGGATTCACAGTCGATTAGTACGCATCAAAAAGAGTTGGTAACCGAAATCAATCAAATTCGTGACCATATTGGCGAAATTACAAAGGTGCTTGACTCTATCACCAAAATTGCGGATCAGATTAAAATACTGGGTGTCAATGCCACGATCGAGGCCGCCAGAATTGGTCAAATGGGCAGAAGTTTCGCAGTGGTGGCAGAAGAAATACGCAGACTGTCTGATACAACAAAGCATACGGTGGATTCTGTCGACATGATTAACGAAAAGGTTGATAAAGGCATCCAGAGCACCATGAAAAGTGCCAATGTGACGTTGGAAACCACCATGAACCAGTCGGCTGCCATGGACAAGCTGTCGGCGGCTGTACAAGAATCTGTTTATCTTGCAGAAAATCTGCGTTCTCTTTTTGATAAAAATAATCACGAATAAGACAAAACGAAATCTAAAATATAAATCAGCCCCTGACCGCGATGCATAAATGCGTTGTGGTCGGGGGCTTTTGTTTAAATGTAATAGTTTGCACTTTTAAAAAAATTTTAGTTAACCCCTTTTCTATTGAATACTTTTCCTTTAACAAAACCGTAAAAGTAATGTTAAAAATACAAATCATTTGGTATATGGTACCTTGTAACCGGTTCATACATAAATATCATGACGTAGGGGTTATCGCTAGACAACAACCCCTCCATTTCTAAGTCAAAGGTTCTTCCGTTAAGCATATTATCCATTGCTTTTATTGCAGTCGCCGCTCTTGCTTTTCTATTAATATAAACCGTCATAGCCAGCTTCCCATCAAGGAGCGCCCGCACGCCATCCTCGGTTGCATCAATACCCACGATGACGGTCTTTGTCGGATTCAAACCCATTTGTTCAAGCGCTTCAATTGCGCCCAGCGCCATAGTATCATCGTTTGCAATAATTGCGTCGAACTTTACGCCAGATTTAAGAACAGGAAGTAATTTAGACGTCGCTTGAGCGCGCTCATAATTTGCAACTACGGGCGGGGCAGCCGCTATTGCCTTTATACCGTTGTCAGCCAGTGCCTGCAATGCGGCTTGCGTGCGCTCCTGCGCGACGGGCAGATTTCCGCCACTGAGCAGAATGTAGCGGATTTGAGTCTTGCCTCTCTCCTTAAAATAGTTGGCCAGCCATTCTCCCTGCAGTCTGCCGGCTTTTCCCTGATTCGCGCCCATATAGATGGCGTTTTTATTAAGGATACTCATGTCGGCAGGGGGATGGGCGATAAATATCACCTTCATGTCCCCCGCAGCCTCAAGAATTGCTGGGGCGGACTCCGGCGTAACCAAATTGATAAAGAGCCCTTTGATGCCTCTTTTGCGTGCGTTCCTCACCTGTGCCAGCTGAACATCCGCAGAATTATCCGAATAAAGAACGGTTAAAATATATCCTGCGTTTCTGGCGGCCTCTTTAAGAGCCTCTTGCACTTTAACAATCACTTCATCTTCTTGTTTATATCCCAAAGAGACTATTCTTTTTTCACTCCTTGTTACGCCGTGAACAGAGTCAGGATCCATCGACCAATACATAATGATATCTCCTATTCATGATGACTTAACGTCAATACAAAACATGTTTTTCTGTTTTAAAACGGCTAAAAATATAAATCCTTCGGTATCTGGTACCTTGAAACGGCTTTATACGGATAGATGATGGCATAGGGGCTATCTTTAGAAACCAGGCCCTCCATTCCCAAGTCAAAAGGTCTTCCATTAAGCATATTATCCATTGCTTTGATGACGTCTGTCGCTCTTTTTTTCCTATTGATATAAACTGTCATTTCCAGCTTGTCATCAAGGATAGCCCGCACTCCAGCTTCTGTTGCGTCGATACCAACGACCACTGTTTTTTCCGGATTTATGCCCGCGGCTTCAAGTGCGTCAATTGCGCCCAGCGCCATCGTATCATCGTTTGCAATAATGGCATCAAACTTTACGCCAGATTTAAGAACGGGGAGTAAACTAGACGCTGCTTCGGCACGATCAAACCTTACAATATTCGGTGGAACCGCCGGAATTGCCTTTATGCCGTTTTCAGCCAACGCCTGTAATACGGCCTGGGTGCGTTCCAGGCTTATGGGGGTATTTATGCCTTGAATTAGAATATATTTAATTTCATTCTTGCCTCTCTCTTTAAAATAGCTAGCCAGCCATTCTCCCTGTAATCTTCCGGCCTGTGCTTGGTCTGCCCCCATATAGACCGCATTTTTGTTAAGAATGCGCGTATCGACAGGCACAACAGCGATAAAGATAACCTTCATATCGCCGGCGGCTTCGAGAATCGCGGGCGCAGACTCGGGCGTGACCAAATTGACAATAATTCCTTTGATTCCTGTTCTGCGCGCGTTTCTTAACTGCCCTAGCTGAACGTCCACCGAACCGTCCGAATAGAGCGCAGTTACATCATACCCCGCATTCTTGCCGGCCTCTTTGATATTCTCTTGCAATTCAACAATCATTTTGTCTTTAGAGTTATATCCCAAAAAGAGAATTTTTTTATCACTTCTTGTTTTGCTTTGAACAGAGTCCGGATCCATCCTCCAATACATCATGATGTCTCCTATTAATAATGTGTTATTTCTTTTTTTAAAGCATTAAGAACAATTCCGGTGGTATCTGATACCTTGTAACCGGCTCATACGGATATATAACGGCATAGGGGTTATCTTTTGACACCAACCCCTCTATTCCCGAGTTATAAGGTCTACCAACAAGCATATTATCCATTGCTTTTATAACAGCAGCCGCTCTTTTTTTCCCATTTTGATAGGCTGTAAAATCCAGTTTTCCATCAACAAGAGCGCGCATCGCTGGTTGCGTTGCGCCAATACCCACAATCACTGTTTTGGCTGGATTCATGCCTACTTCTTCAAGCGCCTCAATGGCACCCAGCGCCATGTTGTCATCGTTTGAAATGATGGCGTCAAACTTTACGCCAGATTTGAGAATCGGGATTAATTGCGCCTTTGCTTGAGCGCGTTCATCATTTGCAGTAATAGGTGGAACAGCCGGAATGGCATTTATGCCGTTTTCGGCCAATACGCGGAATGCAGCTTGTGTGCGCTCCTGACTGATGGGCAAATTGACGCCTTTGATGAGAATATATCGAATTTCGGTCTTGCCTCTCTGCTTAAAATAGTTGGCCAGCCATTCGCCCTGCAGCCTGCCGGCCTGTTCCTGATCTGCACCCACATAGACCGCATTTTTATTAAGAATACTCATGTCGGCAGGAACATGGGCGAGAAATATAACCTTCATGTTGCCCGC
>JAEWNU010000228.1 GCA_023456995.1 Bacillota bacterium | reverse complement strand
TCATCAAGCTGAGCATTGGTGACGTCACGCTGCCGCTGGCTCCTGTTGTGGTGCAGGCCATGAAGGATGCTGCCGACGAGATGGGGAATAAAGAGAGCTTTCGAGGCTACGGCCCCGAGCAGGGCTATGATTTTCTCAAGGAGGCGATCGCTGCCTATTATGCCGAGGAGATGAAGGTGACGCTTGCAGCCGATGAAATTTTCATCAGCGACGGCGCGAAGAGCGACCTTGGCAACATCCTTGATCTGTTTGATGCCGATAACACCGTGCTGGTACCCGACCCGGTTTACCCGGTTTATGTTGATACCAATGTCATGGCGGGCCGCCGTATTAAGCTGACGAACGCCACGCTGGAAAATGGCTTTTTGGCAATGCCCGACCCGACTGTTGATGCGGATATCATCTACCTTTGCTCTCCGAATAATCCCACCGGATCGGTTTACAACCGCGCGCAGCTCGCCGAATGGATTGCATACGCCAAGCAGAAGAACGCTGTCATCCTCTTTGACGCGGCTTACGAATGCTTTGTCTCCGACCCCGCGCTGCCCCGCAGTATCTTCGAGGTCGAGGGTGCCAGAGACTGCGCGATTGAATTTTGCTCTCTTTCAAAAACTGCCGGCTTTACCGGTACCCGCTGCGGCTACACTGTCGTACCGATGGAGCTGCTAAATGGGAAAATGAACAAGTTGTGGCTGCGCCGTCAGACAACTAAGTTCAATGGCGTTCCCTATGTAACCCAGCGCGCAGCTGCGGCAGTTTTCTCCACCGAAGGCAGAAAGCAGATTAAAGAGAACATCGACTATTACCGCGAAAACGCCAAGATTATCGGGGATGGCCTGCGCGAAATGGGTATTCGTTTTGTAGGCGGCGAAAATTCCCCCTACCTCTGGATGGAGTGCCCCAACGGCATGGAATCTTGGGCGTTCTTTGACCTTTTGCTTGAAAAAGCAAATGTCGTGGGTACCCCCGGTGCAGGTTTTGGACAGAACGGTGGCAATTACTTCCGGCTGACCGCCTTCGGCGATCGTGAAAGAACCAAGGAAGCTATTGCAAGAATGAAAAAAGCCGTGTTATAATAGCTAAAAGCGGTTATTGTGACAGATAAAACGGTTACCCGATTGGTGTTGCTTATTGCCTTTTAATAAAGCATATTTTGCGGCGCTCGGTACCAATGGAATCATTATAGCCTGTCAATAGTTATGGCGGGACACTGCGGAATACGCAAAGACCGTGTATTTCGCAGTGTCCCGCTTTGTTTTTGTGGAAGGGAATTTTGTAACATGCAGTCGGCGATTATTGTAGCGCATCAGGTCATGATTATGTTTTTGCTCACGATGGTGGGTGCTTTTTGCAGCAAAAAGGGGCTTCTCACCGAAGAGGTTGCGCGCTGTTTAAGCACTTTTTTACTTAATATTGCGCTTCCCAGCATTATGCTTTCATCACTTTATCGGCCAATGCAATATGAGCTGCTGGCGGGTTTTGGCTTAACCTTTTTGCTTGCTGTCATTCTGCACCTGCTGGCAATTACAGCCTCCCGGTTATTAATTTGTACGCGTGACGGCCAGGCTTGCCGTGCTGAACGGTTTGGGGTGATCTACGCGAACGCCGCATATATGGCTATTCCGCTGATTCGGGCGACATTGGGAGAAGACAGCACGTTTTTTGCGACGGCTTTTGTTTCAGTATTTCTACTGTTCCACTGGACGCAAGGCGTCGTTGAGCTTGGCGGCAGCTTTAATCCCAAAAAGCTGTTATATAATCCGTGTATTATTTCGGTCATACTGGGATTGCTCATCTTTGGATTCCAAATACCGATTCCCGGTCCGGTTATTGATACTGTGCGGCTGCTTGGTGGCCTGACAACACCGCTTTCAATGATTATTACCGGTGTATTTTTAGCCGACCTAAAGCTTGCTGACCTCAAAAGTTTGCGCATGTACTGGGCGGCGCTGCTACGAACCATCATCGTACCTATGGCTGGCATTGCCATTGTTGTGGCTGTAGGTGCTTCAGACTGGTTTGTCGGGGCTGAAACAGCGTGTCTCGTGGCAGTATATTGTTTCTCCTGTCCATCGGCTGTGTCGGTTATTTTGCTTAGCGCTTCGCTGGGGAAAGAGGTTTTATACCCCAGCAGTCTTGTGGCGATAACGACCATGATATCGCTGGTGGCATTGCCCGCTATCGCTGTTATAGCGAATGTTTTGTTGGCATAAATAGTGCACCGGCCTACATAGAGAACTCTGTTTTAAATAGTAATAGCCACCAGCCATTTTTCTTTGCGACGTAATACAAAAACAGCCGGCAGTACGCATTTTAGCAGTACTGTCGGCTGTTTGACAATCAAGATCAGCGGTAGATAATATGCTCACGCGCGGGGCCGGTAGAAACGTAGGTAATGGGATAGCCGAGCGCCTTTTCAACATACTCGATATATTTGCGTGCATTTTTGGGCAGCTTTTCATATTCGGTGATTCCCATGATGTCGCACTTCCACCCATCAAGAACCTCAAACACCGGCTTTGCACGGTCGAGCTTGGGTGTGCAGGGGAAGTCCGTGGTAATTTCTCCATCAATCTCATAGGCGGTGACAACAGGGATTTTGTCCAGATAGCTCAGGACGTCAATCAGCGTCAGCGCCACGTCGGTGGTACCCTGTACCATGCAGCCGTAACGTGATGCGACAAGGTCAAGATATCCAACGCGGCGAGGTCTGCCGGTTGTGACGCCGTATTCATGGCCTGCCTCGCGCAGCTGGTGCGCCTCGTCACCCGAAAGCTCGCAGACAAATGCGCCCGCACCTACACAAGAAGAATAGGCCTTAACGACGGTTACAACGTTGGAAATGGCGCAAGGAGAAATACCCGCGCCAACAGTGGAAAATCCTGCCAGCGGTGAGGATGACGTTGTGAACGGATAAATGCCATGATCCGGGTCGCGTAGTGCGCCGAGTTGGCCTTCCATCAGAATAGTCTTACCTTGGGCGACGGCCTGGTTTAAGAACTTAGCGGTATCGGTCACCATAGGAGCCAGACGGTCGGCAAAACCACGCAGGTAATCAAACAGCGCCTTGGGGTCGAGAGGCGGCTGGTGATAAACGGTATCAAGAATCAGGTTTTTATAGTCACACAGTGCGGTCAGACGCGCCATCAGACGTTCCGGTTCATAGAGCTCACAAACCTGAAAGCCTACCTTGAGATATTTGTCGGAATAAAACGGCGCAATACCCGATTTGGTGGAACCAAAGCTGTTGGCGCCAAGCCGCTCTTCTTCAAGGGTGTCAAATTGTGCGTGAAACGGCATGAGCAGCTGCGCACGGTCAGAGACCAGAATCTTAGGCTGAATGCCCATTGCAAGCAGCGCATCATACTCTTTAAAAAACTTGGCGAGGTCAAAGGCAACACCGTGGCCAATGACGTTGGTGACATGCTCATAGCAAACACCTGACGGCAAAAGATGCAGCGCAAACTTTCCTTTGTTGTTTACGATGGTATGTCCCGCATTTGCACCGCCCTGATAACGGACGACAATATCGGAGTCCGCTGCGAGCATATCTGTCATTTTACCTTTGCCCTCATCTCCCCAGTTGCCGCCAACGATAGCCTTTACCATTTAAAAAACCTCCCAATTGGTTTACATTCCATATGGTTTAAGTTAGCTTAACTCAAACTCAGTATATTATAACACATTATTCAGTCTTTTGGCTATAATTCAAATAAAAAACCGGTACAACTATAGGATGGATATGGGTTTTGTTTTGTGCAGAAATATGATATAATCAAAAAACAATGTATAATTTATTCAAGGTTTTTAAATAAGTTGGGCAGACAGGAGCGGGCGATGCAGTACTTAAATGGGAAGCGTTATTACACGATGGCGCAGTACTGTCGTCAACGGTTCGGCGGCCGAATTATTAAGATTCCGTTGAGCTCCGGCATGAGCTGTCCCAACCGTGACGGGGTTAAAGGAACAGGAGGATGTACCTTTTGTTCGGGCAATGTAGAAGCTTCCAAGGAGCAACTCCCCTTGTCGGCACAGTATTATGCAGGCCTTGCCTTGGCTGACAAGTGGCAAGATGCAAAACCGGTGGCTTATTTTCAAAGCTTTTCAAACACGCATGCACCCATTGAACGGGTTGAAGCGCTGCTTAATGAGGCGCTTGCGATGCATCCCGCCGGTATCCGCCTGGCGACTCGTGCAGATTGTATTAGCCGCGATATGGCCGATCTCTTGGCACGCTTTTCTGAAAAAGCAGTTCTTGAGCTAGAACTGGGGCTACAAACGGTGCATGATGCTACGGCTCAGGCTATCAATCGCGGGCATACCTTTGCGGAGTTTTGCGAAGGATTTAGCCTCTTGAAACAGCGTAACATTTATGTTTGTGTTCACCTGATCAACGGCTTGCCACAGGAGACGCCCGACATGATGCTGACTTCCGCCAAAACTCTGGCGGCACTCCGGCCGAACGGGATTAAGGTGCATATGTTACATGTGGTTTCTGGTACACCACTGGCGGTGACTTACAGTCAGAGCGCATTTCCACTGCTATCTCAACAGCAATATGTTGATGTGGTCTGCACCCAGTTGAGATATTTTCATCCTGAAACGGTCATTGAACGGCTGACCGGGGACGGAGACAAGAGGACGCTAATCGCCCCGATTTGGACAAGAAATAAGCGCGGTGTGTTAAATGCCATTGATAGTGCGCTGGCGCGCCAAAACATTTTTCAGGGCGATTTATGGGAGGATAGATAAACAATGATAGGCATTTTGCAGCTTGCAAAGGACAGGTTATCCGAAAACGCCAACCCGCAGGGCACCTACGTGGATTTCACCATGGGGCGCGGGCGGGATACTTTGTTTTTGTGCCGACTTGCACCGCAGGGCAGGGTGTATGCCTTTGATATACAGCAGGCGGCGCTCGATCAGACCGCCGAACTACTGCTGCAAAATGACGTTCACAATGCGACACTCATTCTTGATAATCACGACCACTTTGCCGATTATGTGACGGGCGAAATTGACGGCGGCCTTTTTAATCTTGGCTTTTTGCCGGGAGGCGACCGCAGTGTCACCACGCAGCGCGGATCAACTGTCACGGCCGTCAGGCTTGCTATGCAAGCGCTTAAGCGCGGTGGTGCACTGGGCGTGGCGGTATACCCTGGACACGAAGAAGGGCGTCTGGAGGGTGAAACACTTCAAAGCTATTTCGCCGGTGTGGATAAAAAGGAATTCGATATCTTTATCTATCGCCTGCTCAATGTGCCGGACTCGCCCTATATGATGATGATAGAGCGGCACTGATGTGCCCAACCATTGGCGCTGGCCGACGACGGAGGAAGAACATAATGACATATATTGACGATAATCGCCCTGAAAAAGGCCTCGTGACTTCTGCTACTAATATGCCAAAGGAGAGTTTTCCGATTTCAGGCAGTGCGCCCCCGCGTTTTCTGGTCAATATCATAAATAAGCGCGAGCTGGAACTGCTAGAGGAACTTCTTGCTCAAAATACAGTGAAGTATATTGTTCGCAGTGCGTCACGCAAGAATAGACGGTCTGACAACACCGGATTCTCGATGCTGGGCAAGGATATTTATGTGGATGGCGATCACTATGATCGCGCCAGAGCGGCGCTGGCAGATTATTATCT
>JAEWNU010000227.1 GCA_023456995.1 Bacillota bacterium | reverse complement strand
TATCGCTGCGTTAGCTGTACTGGCTGATACGGCGGAAAAGTTTACGCTAATATAAGTTCGTAAACTCAACAGTGGATTCATTGCACTAGACCATAGAAAAAGCCCCGACAATTTGTCGGGGCTTTTGTTTTAGGATTCAATTAGTTTATGCTGCAACCTTTTTCTTGTTATAAGCCTTAGCATACAAGAACATGCCTACCATGACGCCAACACCAACGATATTGGTAGGTGTGTCCGGTAGAACTAAGCCTAAACCACCAGCAAGCAGCAAAAGTCTTTCAAGTATGTTTAGATTCTTGAAATACCATCCCTGGAAGCCCATAGACATTGCAATAGTGCCAAGCAGAGCCGTAGCAAAGACATAAAGAATTTCAATGGTAGAACCCTGCATCATGAAGGCTGGAGTATAGCAGAACACGAAAGGTACGATAAATCCGGCAAATCCAACCTTGCAGGCTTCGACGGCAGTGGTCATGGGACTGCACTTGGCAATACCAGCGCCCGCATACGCAGCCAAAGCAACAGGAGGCGTAATAGCCGACAGGCAAGCAAAGTAGAATACAAAGAGATGTGCAGTCAACATTGCCAAGCCCAACTTAACGAGCGCAGGAGCCAAAATTGATGCCGCAATAACATAGGCAGCCGTGGTAGGTAATCCCATACCAAGCACGATACAAGCCATAGCGGTAAATACCAGCGACATAAACAGGCTACCGCCCGAAGCAGAAATCATCATATCGCCGAATACGACGCCGATGCCAGTCAGCGAAACCATCGAAACAACAATGCCAGCGCAAGCGCAGCCGAGAACGATGGACATGGAGTTAAAGCCCGATTTTTTCAGAGAAGGGATAACTTCTTTGAAGGTAAACCGCTTCTTCTTATCCAGAAGCATGACAATCGGCACGCTATAAATGGCAAACAACGCCGCACGCGAGGGCGACAGCTGTGCACCAAGCAAGCAATAAACGAGAATGGCGATGATTAATAGATAAATCCAGCCATCTTTGAGCACCTTTTTGGTGACAGGAATCTGATCTTCGGGAGTGGGCTCAATGCCACCGCGTTCTGCCTGTGCTATAACTGAGAAAGCGCAACCGACAAAGTAGCAGATAGCGGGCAACGTCGCACACTTAACAATAGTCATGTAGGATTCCGCAGTGAAAGCAACCATTAAGAACGCGCCCGAACCCATAACGGGAGGAAGAATCTGTCCACCGGTTGAAGCAACTGCCTCAACGCCGCCTGCAAATTCCGCCTTATAACCTCTCGATTTCATCAGCGGAATAGTGAAAGTACCGGTTCCAACTACGTTTGCAACAGCCGAACCGTTGATAGTTCCCATCAGCGCAGACGCCATAACAGCAGATAGCGCTGGGCCGCTCTTGATGCGTCCGGTCATCGAGATGGCAATATCATTGATAAAGCCAGAGCAGCCAGAAGCTTCAAGGAAAGAACCGAACATAACGAACATAAAGATAACCGTTGCAGAAACGGTCAGGCACTGGCCAAACAGACCGTCGCCTGCTACTGCGAGGAACTCAAAAATACGCTTGAAGCTATAACCGCGATGTGCAATAGCTAACGGCAGATACGGTCCCGCCAGCGCATAAGCAGTAAAGATCAGCGCTAGGCTAGGCAAAATCCAACCGAGAGAACGACGCGAAGCCTCAATAACAATTACATAAAGTATACCGCCAGAGATAGAGGCCCAAATCGACACAAGACCCATGTTATCGTTCTGGGCAAGGCTTTCGACACGGCACATGTAAGTAGCAAACCACACGAGCGCAATTAACGCAAGATCAATAAAACGGCAAGTTGCACGGTATGCTTTGTTGTTTTTCAAAACTTTTGTGAAAATATTGTGATCAGCGAGCGGCATGGTAAGCAGCAATATGGTAATGGCAAAACACATATGGGTGCCGCGCTGACCGATTGCATCAAATAAACCAAACTGCGCTGTATAAAGGTGGAAGAAGCTCATCAGAATAGCAACCACTGAAGCCGCTTTTATAAACGGATTCGTACTGCCCTCTTCAACTGCTTTCATCACAGCAAGATCGCTGTCCAAACTGGCTATGTCAATTTCTTTTGCATTGACATCTTCTTTTTTCGCCATAAAAATCTCCTTAATCCTCAATTCTCAACACTAATAGGGAATCGCTTAATGCCGTCCGAAGCGCATCGCTCCGGACGGCATCTGACCTAATTCGGGAATATTATTCGGATTTTTGGGTTGCGAAGCTTACTTGATCAGGCCAGCGCTCTTGTAGTATGCTTCAGCGCCGGGATGCAGCGGGATAGGCAGATCATTGCACATGAAGGCTGCGTCGGTCATAGCAGTCATGGAAGCATGTCCGGCAACCAGATCATCGGGATGGGTGTGCAGAGCCTCAGCCATTTTGCCAACGAGCTCAGCGTCCATCGAAGCATTGACCGCTACGAGGCACTTAACGCCAAAGGTAGGGATGTCCTCAGTCTGGTTGTTGTAGGTACCAGCGGGGATAACAGCCTTGTAGTAAGAACCGTTAGCAGCAATAACCTTATCGAGGGTCTCTTCCTTGTAAGCAAGCAGGTGAGCAGCCTTAATATTGGTCAGGTTGAGGAAACCACCGACAGGAATACCGGCAAATGCGTGTGCAGCATCATGAACGCCGTCGCCAACAGAGTCAGCGCCTTCGGTCAGACCAAGGTACTCGGCAGCGCCCGGGGTAACGCCAGCAGCCTCAAGGCCTGCGTTAGCAGCAATAGCAGTTGCAGAAGCAGACGGTCCGATAGCAAGCTTCTTGCCACCAAGATCCTCAATGTTCTTCAGATTCGAAGTATCGAGAACGATCCAGTTGGAAAGAGACGGATAGCAAGCTGCAAGCGCACGGATGTCGGCGCAAGCTTTACCCTCAAACTTACCGGTTCCGGTGAAAGCCTGATAAGCAACGTCGCCTGCGATCATGCCAAGATCAATTTCGCCAGCCTGAAGGTTAACGGTGTTTGCGGGGGAGCCTGCAGAGGTCTCAGCATTCACCTTAACGCCAGCAACATTGTCGTTGATAACTTTGGCAATGGTGCAACCCACAGGGTACATCGTGCCGCCGGTATCAGCAGTACCGATTGTCAAGATGGTGGTTTTGCCGGCAGCTGGTGCGGAAGAAGCTGCAGGAGCGGCAGAGGACGCCGGTGCGGAAGAAGCCGCGGGTGCCTTGCTGGACGCACCGCCGCAAGCGGTTGCCATGAGAACCATGGTCAATGCCATTGCGATTACAGAAAATTTCTTCATTATATTGGTCACTCCTATTCAATTTTTTCTGACAAATCAAAAAAACTGTCATATTGTCTGAAAAGCTTAATATGTATAACGAATGCAAACAATACGACAACCACTGTTCTGCCAGAATACATACCTACGGAAAATCCCTCTAACGCTAGTACTCTCGATCTCCTTTCCGTTTCTTTCATCACATATACAAATACAAGTTTCTCACTGTGCGTGACACAAATACAAAATGATGAAAGAATACATATAAATATTAACATAAACTTAATTTTTAAGCAATAATTATATATATGTCATTATACTTAAAAAATATGATACTATTTTAAATACTTTGATGGGTTACTTGTTATTTTGCACAATTTTGTGTAGTGCTTTTATACCAATTAGAGTGCGGTTTTATTTTATCAAGTCAATATTTGTTCTATTTTTGCTATTAAAGTGTAGTTATTGGCAAGACGAGAAAGCTGATTTTGCAATATATTTTAAATTCCTAATTTATTTGTATATTCTAAATCAATTAGTTTTGTGAAATAAAATTGAAAAAAGAAATCGTTTTATTGCGACGTTATTAATATTTAATGATTAAATATTAATAGCTTATACAATTTCTTCAAGTGAATTGTCTCGACTCAAAGACAGCATAAGTAATTACCTTTGTACCATTTACCTTTATGAGGAGGCACTTGGATTGTTTACAAAGCGTCTTTGGCAGTCAGGATAGATATAATCTATTCTATTGTTATATTGAAGCTACCAAAAATTAGCACTATACGAGATAAAAGGCCGCAGCATAATGC
>JAEWNU010000226.1 GCA_023456995.1 Bacillota bacterium | reverse complement strand
ATTCAACAGGTTATCAAGGTCAATCCCGATGCCATTATGATTATTAAATCAACAGTACCAGTTGGATTTACAGGGTGTGTTCGAGCAAAATATTGCTGTGATAACATTCTTTTCAGCCCAGAATTTTTGCGCGAGGGGCATGCCCTCTATGACAATCTTTTTCCAAGCCGAATTATTGTTGGTACCCCTATTGGAAATGCACGTTTACAAAAAGCTGCGCAAATCTTTGCAGACCTATTAAAGCAGGGTGCATTAAAAGAGAATATTTCTACACTATATGTTAACCCAACTGAGGCAGAAGCAGTCAAGCTGTTTGCAAATACATATTTAGCATTACGCGTGGCTTATTTTAATGAGCTGGATACTTATGCCGAAACAAAGGGATTGAGTGCTAAAGCAATTATCGAGGGCGTATGTCTTGACCCGCGTATAGGAGATCAATATAATAATCCATCCTTTGGATATGGCGGCTATTGTTTGCCAAAGGATACTAAGCAGCTCCGTGCTAACTATGAAGATGTTCCGCAGAATCTGATTAGTGCGATCGTGGATGCCAATAGAACACGTAAGGACTTTATTGCAGAACAGATTATTGCACATAATCCTAAGATCGTCGGCATTTACCGCCTGACCATGAAAGCAAATTCAGACAACTTTCGTCAATCCTCTATTCAAGGTGTCATGAAACGCATTAAGGCGAAGGGAATAGAAGTGGTCATCTATGAGCCTTCTATGCTGGAGGACTGTTTCTTCAACAGTCGCGTTATACGTAATTTGGATGAATTTAAGTCGACTTGCGATGTGATTATTGCAAATCGCTATCACGAAGATCTTGATGATGTATTCAAGAAGGTTTATACCAGAGATTTATATTTCAGAGATTAGGAGTACAAGATGATTATTCTTCTTACTGGTGGCGCTGGATATATTGGGTCACATACTGCTATAGAATTGTTGACAAATGGGCATGAAGTAATTATTATAGATGATTTTATAAATAGCAATATTGAAGCAGTTTCTCGAATAGAACAAATTACCAGAAAACCTGTTACTGTATATTCCGGTAACGCGTGTGATATTGCTACTTTAGAGAAAGTCTTTTTGCATCACGGTATTGATGGAGTCATACACTTTGCAGGATTGAAATCAGTAGGAGAATCAGTCATGGAGCCTTTGAAATATTATCAAAATAATATTGATAGCACTATATCGTTATTAAAAATAATGTCTAAATACAAAGTGCATTATTTAATATTTAGCTCTTCTGAAACAGTATATGGAACCCCTACAAAACTCCCTATTACTGAGGATATGGCGTGTGGACCTTGTAGCAATCCTTATGGTTGGACCAAACTTATGAATGAGCAAATTATTAATGACTATGCTAGTGTTAATCCTGAGTTTTCTGGAATTCTTTTGCGCTATTTTAATCCGATCGGAGCGCATAAAAGTGGCTTGATCGGTGAAGCACCCAGCGGAATTCCTAATAATCTGATGCCATATATTACACAGGTTGCGGCGGGAATACGCCCTCATTTAAATATATACGGTAATGACTATCCAACTACAGATGGCACTGGTGTTAGAGATTATATTCATGTAGTAGATCTGGCAATGGGGCATGTGGCTGCAATGGAATATTGTGTTCACCAGCATGGAGTGCATACCTTTAATTTAGGAACGGGAGTTGGATTTAGTGTTTTAGATATGGTCAATACTTTTTCTAAAGTTAATAATATTCGTATACCATATGAAATGACAGGTCGTAGAAATGGCGATATTGCTGTTTGTTATGCCGATGCTACAAAAGCACATAAAATACTTGGCTGGCAAGCAATGCTTTCTCTTGAAGATATGTGTCGTGATAGTTGGAATTGGCAAATAAAAAATCCAACTGGTTACGAATAATTTTATTATATAATTAGCCCTTTCGCCGCCACAATACCGACGACTAATGCGACATGATACATACTAACTAATAACAACTGTAAATCAGGGCATT
Source organism: Bacillota bacterium (assembly GCA_023456995.1). Lineage (GTDB taxonomy): Bacteria > Bacillota > Clostridia > Oscillospirales > Ruminococcaceae > Yanshouia. The sequence goes on along the minus strand of JAEWNU010000226.1, from coordinate 10,182 downwards.
AATAACTATCATTATCTAATACCAACTAAAAATATCTAAGCCTAATTAAAAGTGCCCTCACGCTTCTGGAAATCGTGTGATTGAATGTGCCCCGCCTCAAGGGCAACCTTTGAGACCATCATCATCTCTGTGCGCTGTGTGTATGATATCACGGAGGCTTCTCTGGAGTAGCAAGGTATTTCCGTCCACACCAGCGAATTGAACAAGAATACATACGTTCATATTGAAGCTTCGCCAAACCGGCCTTACAGGGCGTGCGCTATACATAAGGCCGTCGTTTATACGACGGCCTTACTTTACCTATGAAGCAAAATACTATAATGGATTACCCAATCCCGCCCATAAAAGCACCGGTTATTAGTGCAATAAGCGCACAGGCGCAATATACATACTTGCCCAATGGATAGAACCAGTTGTTAATAGGCTTTTTAGCACCTTCATTAACACTGTCTTCTGCAAACTTCCTGCCTGCGACCCAGAAAAACATGATTCCAGCCAAGAGAGCTCCCAGCGGGCAGATATAAATGGAAACTACATCCATCCAGCCGGAGACAATAGCCTGAATACATAAGGCTACGATGCAGCCGATAATACCAATGGCGATAACCGCTGGAATGCGCTTCATGCCAAACTTTTCTTGCATTGTTGCTACAGGCGCCTCGTAAAGGTTAACCAAAGAGCTAACCCCTGCAAACAACACACATATAAAGAACACAACCCCAACAATCTGACCACCAGGCATGCCGTTAAATACGTTAACTAAGTAAATGAACATTAAACCGGGGCCACCAGAGGACAGTTCTGCAGAACCAACAGCCATTGCCGGGATAATAACAAAGGAAGCTAATAAAGCAGCCAGCGTATCGAAAATAGCTACTTTGCTGGCAGAATAGGGGAGGTCTTCCGATTTGCTCAGGTATGAGCCGTAAATGACAGTGCCGTTTCCTGCGACAGACAGAGAGAAAAACGCTTGACCAAATGCGAAAATCCAAAGCTTGGGATCGGCTAGCCCCTTGGGATTTATGGTAAAGATATACTTATAGCCACCAATAGCGCCTGGCAGAAGGGTTATGTAAATCGCTAAGCCAATAAACAGAATAAATAACATAGGCATCATAACCTTGTTGGCTTTCTCAATACCGCCTGCCACGCCCAGTCCCATAATTGTGAAGTTCGCAACCACTGCGATAACCAGCCATAGGTTATTGCCCCATCCACTGGCAGTGGCACCAAATGTACCGCCGATTAAGTCCATATTCTGCCCCATAGCAAACAGCTCGCCTGTGAATGACATAAAAGTATACTTAAAGATCCAGCCAACCACGCAGGTATAGCCGATAGCTAAAGCCAGTGAGCCCAAAACTGGAATCAATCCGATGCGCTCGCCGATATTCTTTTTGCCGGTACGAAGTTCGGTGCATTTACCAAAAGCGCCAATCGGACCCGCGCCGGTGGAGCGGCCTAAAGCCATCTCGCCTATGACACCACTGAAAGCGATTAGTAGAACGAAAATGAAGTAAGGGATCAGAAAGGTCATGCCTCCCCAAGAAGAGACCAGTGCGGGAAAACGCCAGATATTGCCCATGCCGACTGCGGAGCCAATGCAAGCCAGAATAAAACCCCATTTAGATTGAAATCCGTCGCGAGTTACAGCTGAACTATCTTTTGCCATATTAATCCCTCCTGATAATCATACATTTGATTTATTCGTTCAGTCACAAACTAGATTAGAATGAAAATGTATTTTACAGGTTCGTGGGGATTGAACCCACGTTCCTGAAATAACAAGCGACCCTTCCGACCTCTCGGAAAGGCCGCTTGTTTTAGTATTATAGTGCCAAGACGGTCGTGGTAATGCAGTTATTTTTAATGCAACCTATTATTTATTTGGATAGGGTTCCAAAAACGCGTGGAAGTGACGCATAGGTAGCTTGTGACCCCAGGTTATCTTCATGTTGGGGATATTTTCACGATCCTCATATAGAGCCTTGACAGCAGCAATGACAAAGTCCAGGTGTTCCTGACTTAGCTGGCTGCGGTTGATGGCAAAACGCACCACGTTGCAGACCTCAGCCTGCTGCTCGGGGGTCTTCAGATCGTACTCCATCGAATAATCACCCAACTCAGAAACTCGGATGCCGTAGCGGCGAATCAGCTCCAAGCTGAAGCCCTCACCAGCGAAGGTTTCGTGGCCGCGCTTGCCATCGAAGAATTCATCCATGTTAATGTACACGCCGTGACCACCTGCGGGTAGAACAACACCCTTGACGCCGGCATTGTAGAAGCCCTGTGCCAGATATTCGCATTGGGATACGCGCTCTTTCAGGTAGTTGAAGCTGCAGCACTCATACAGACCGGCAGCCAGCGCCATGATATCACGACCGGACATACCGCCGTAGGAATCATTGCCATAGCAGGAAATTTGCTTAACCTTAAGTAGAACGCCAACATCGGTTTTGATGGAACCATCCTCGTTAAAATCAGAGAAGTTCTTCCAGAACAGACCTTTGTCGCGGAAGGCCAGAATACCACCCATGTTAGCGTGGCCATCCTTCTTGAGAGAAGCGGTAAAGCCGTCGCAATAAGAGAACATCTCAGCGGCGATGACAGGGATGGACTTATCGGTATAGCCATCTTCATTGGTCTTGATAAAGTAAGCGTTCTCAGCCCAGCGCGCGGCATCTAGCATGAAGGGAATGTTATACTTATGAGCGATACGGCTGGACTCACGCAGGTTGGCCATTGAGACAGGCTGTCCGCAAACGGTGTTGTTGGTAATGGTAGTGTACACCAGAGGCACATTCTCAGGACCGATAGTCTGAATTAGCTGCTCCAGTTTCGCAGTATCCATGTTGCCCTTAAACGGATTCTTCTCGTACTTGCCGCCCTCGGGAACTTCCCACAACAGTTGCTTGTTGTACAGGTTGCGGGGGATGGAGCCCATCTGCTTGATGTTGCCTTCGGTGGTATCAAAGTGGCCGTTCGAGGGGATGGTGAAAGCCTTGCCGGGGTGACGGCCGTTAAGAATCTTCTTGACCATCTCAAACAGGACAGACTCAGCAGCACGGCCCTGTTGAATAATAAAGGTGTTGGGGCGTTCCATCTGTGCAGAACCGCCGTTGAACAGGCCACCCTCATATTCACAGAGATACATCTCATCCATCATCTTGTCGATGTCCTGGCAGTCGGTGCGAACCAGATCGATAATCTTCTTCTGATTGTCGCCACGCTCAAAACAGTCACGCAAAGTATCCAGCAGGACATAATAGCCTTTGTTACGGCCATAAGCCTCGTCACCCAAGAACATGGCGCTCCACTGAACATCAGTCATGGCGGTGGTGCCGGAGTCGGACAGCATATCCACGGTCAACATGCCTGCAGGGAATGCAAACTCGTTGTAATGCGTGGCCTTCAAAGCGCGCTCACGTTGCTCAACAGTCACCTCCGGGATGTTGCGCTTGACATAGGAAAAAGACTTGGGCGTTTCAACGTTCAAAGGGTACTTCATATTTATTACCTCCATAATGTGACGCAGTGCGTCGTAATTTAGAGGATACCCCGGTTATCGATTGCCGAATCTTTGTCGGCTTCTACGACTAGCGGACAGTACCTTTCACAAGATAGAATCCCGAACCTGCAGTCCCGATAGAAGACAAAGAACCGTGCCTATTCCACGGCAATGCACTCAATCTCTACCAGAGCGTCTTTGGGAAGTCTGGCAACTTCCACGGCACTGCGCGCTGGGCATGCTCCTTCAAAAAAAGTAGCATATACTTCGTTCATTGAAGTGAAATTATTCATATCGCTGAGGAATACGGTCGTCTTAATGACCTTTCCCATGTCGATACCAGCCGAAGCAAGAATATTTTTGCAATTTAGCATCGACTGATTGGTTTGAGCCTTAATGCCCTCTGGTAATGTACCTGTTGTCGGGTCGATGGGCAGCTGGCCGGAAGTAATGACTAGTCCACTCGCTTTTATTCCCTGAGAATAAGGACCAATGGCTGCTGGTGCCTTCTCCGTACTAATAGCTTGTTTCACAGTTTCACCTCCTTTTATCTAATAAAAAATTATCACAACAGTAAAAAAATGTCAACGATATTTGAGGTAATTTATAATATAGGTTAAATAAAATTAGTATAACTATGAAAAATAGCTAAATATTTAACGCCTATTCATTATAAAAAATTCGCATAATAAAAATTTATTGATCGATTTAAAGATTTATGTTATAAAAGAATAGGGGTCTTTGCCATGATCCCAATTTGGTAGAAAGAAGCGTAATTTTTGTGACAAACGAGCTTATCCATCGCTACACACTACTTATCGAGTTTTTGGGTCATATGTTAGGACCCGACTACGAAATTGCACTGCACGATCTGACGCGCAAACAGCCCTGTATTGTCGCAATAGCCAACGGGCATGTCAGCGGCCGCAGTATCGGGGCACCTCTGACCAATATGGCTATACAGCTGATTGCTGAAAAAGCCTACTTGACCCAAAAATGGAAATTAAACTATCGGGGCCTTTCCACCAACGGCAAGGTGCTGCGTTGTTCCACCCTTTTTATTAAGGATGAGCACAATGTTTTGGTCGGTCTGCTATGTATTAACTTTGACGATAGCCGCTATCGCGATCTGTCTGAAAAGATTTTTTCTTTGTGTCACCCTGACGATTACGCTGACACCAACATCTCTATCAGCATCACAGAAAATGTGGAACAAGAAACATTCTACAACAGTATCTCTGCCGCGACAGACGTCGCAATTCAGACGGTGACAAACAATGCGAAAGTTCCCGCTGATCGGCTAACTCAGACAGAAAGAATGGACATTATTCAACTGCTGGATCAGAAGGGTATCTTTATGCTTAAGGGGGCTATCCCTGTAGTAGCCAAGCAGCTTTCGTGCTCGCAGGCAAGCATCTATCGCTATTTGAGTAAAATCAAACAGGATAAACAGTTGGATATCACACTCTTAGAATAATGCACGATAATGGTAATATATTTAATTTTATTTTATTTTCCTTCAAATATTTATGACTAATTTTCTTGATATTTTAAAAATATTAATGTAAAATAAGGTCATAAAAAGGAGGAATATATATGGAAAAACCGATGAGAGTCTTCCTTGTGACAGCAACGGCGCTATCTTTACTGTTAAGTTCTCAAATAACGGCTTATGCGAAAAATGATAAGAATAATATTAACCGTATTGAGCATACGCAACAAGTGCAGCAGAAAGTCAATTTTGCACAGCAACAGCAACCTAATTCCGATGTAAAAAAACCGTCTTTACCACCGCAAGCATCTCAACAGGCGCAGCAACATAAATCCGATGTACAAAAGCCGTCTTTACCGCCTCAAGCTTCTCAACAGGCGCAGCAACACAAATCCGATGTACAAAAGCCGTCTTTGCCGCCTCAGGCATCTCAACAGGCACAGCAACGCAGATCCGATGTGAAAAAACCGTCTTTGCCACCGCAAGCATCTGAGCAGGCACAGGAACATGCCCGGCGGGTGAGAGAAGAGGTACGTCAAAAAGGTTTGGTTGCACCCGATATCCGACATGAGGGTCCTCCCGAGTCCTCGCGTGATACTTCTTTAGCTAGTACGACATATAACGGTATAACAATTAGCTTGTATGATTCTAAGGTAAGCGAAGGCACCCTTACATATATTGTTTCCGCTTTAGAAAACACACCTGATCTGCTTCTGGACAAGTTTTCGGGAACCATCTATGTTGTTTCCGATATCCAAAATATTGTAGCAACTGCAAGTGCCGATGCGATAGGCATGTTTGTTACGAGGGGAGACATCTATATCGAGGAATGGCGTGATCACGAAGATACATACTTACGCACACTTGCGCATGAGTTGGGACACAATCTGGACTGGAAACTTGGTCTCTCCGCTGGTTATAGTACGTTTCTATCCACTTCCGATACGAATTGGGTTGCACTTTGGAGGAATTATCCAACTTATCAGAGCAAGGAAGGAAGCCTGTATTCCACGGTAAGTATTCAGGAATGGTTTGCTGAGATTATCGCCGATTATGTCTGTTACCCGGACTACGAGGAAGATTATTATCCCGAGATATATGACGCTGTAGCCGCTCTTTTAAACATATAATTATTAAAGCCGCATGCTTATCGAATTTAGCATGCGGCTTTTACATATTATTTTTTAATCTGTGTTTCTATCTGGGTCATGATGTGCAACAGGGTCAACGCACCTAGACGTACAGTGCTACCGGCAGGATCGTAAACAGGGGAGACCTCCACCAGGTCGGCAGCGACAATGCGGCCCTTTTGTGCGACGCCTGAAATGATATCACACACCTGGTCAAACAGCAGCCCACCCAGATAGGGGGAGGCGACACCCGGCGCAATGGAGATATCGAAACCGTCAATATCTACGGTGATATAATAATTTTTTGCCGCAGGAATTTTAGCTAATATTCCTGCGACACCGATGGTATGCGCCTCGCGGGCCGAGATCAAAACACTGCCATAGGCTTTTGCAGTTTCAAAGTCGGCTTTTTTGCTGCTGCCAATACCACGCAGGCCAATCTGCGCCATTGGGCCAATGTGGGACATTTCGGACATGCGCCGCATCGGGCTGCCGTTGCCGTATTTTAATGGCCCAACGTGGTCAGCCCAGTCGAGATGGGCGTCTATCTGCACGACGCAGATTTCTTCTCCGATTGCTTCAAGCGCTTTACCAACAGGCGCACTGATGGAATGGTCTCCGCCGATGACAATCGGTACAGCGCCGCGCTGCAAGATGGCCTTAACGCTATCTACCACGGCATCAAAGGTGTGCTGCGGATCGGCATGCAAAATATCTGCGTCGCCGCAGTCCACAATTTTAAGGGGCGCGGCAAGACGTACACAATCATTTTCAAAATCGTAAAAACCCGCGTCACCACGACCGTACTGGGTGGAAGCTTCACGTATGCGGCGGGGTGCAAGCCGCGCACCACTCATGTATCCGACGGCAAAATCAACCGGTACGCCTAAAACGGCAATATCAGCATCAAGCTTTGATAAATCGGTGCAAATCGGGTATTTTCCGAAAGAGCAAATGCCCGTTATGGGCAGATTAAGATGTTCCATATGATGTCTCCTGTAATCCATAATTTTATCGGTTGCTGGATTTTGTGTTTATTATAGCCCTGCCAGAGTGAACTGTACATGGAAATCGTTTTGTGCTATAATCCTTTCGATTAACAATATTTCAAATAATTTATCTTTTGCTTTACAAAATGATACCGTTACAAAAGGAGCCCGAATATGGATCGGACGGACATCAAAATTTTGAATATTTTGCAGCAGGACTGCAAAACGACCACGCGTGAAATCGGTAAACAGGTTGGCTTGACAGCACCCGCCGTTTCTGAGCGCATTATGCGCCTGCGCGAGTCTGGGGCAATTCAGGCATTCAGGGCAAAGCTCGATGCAAATACGTTAGGAAAAAAGCTTTCGGCCTATATTATGATCAATGTACCACCAGAAGCTTATACTAAATTTTGCGCTTTTGCCCAAGAAAATCCAGCTATTGTGGAACATCATCACATTATCGGCGTGAATAATGCCTTGCTGCGGATTCGGGTAACTGATTCCAAAGAGTTGGAGCATGAGCTGAGTGAAATACGGAAATTTGGCATGTCCCAAACCGCTATCGTGTTGAATACCTATTTTGATCAAAAGCCGCTGGATATTTAAGTCTTGCCTAAGATAAATTCATAAAAACCGCCCGCCGCCGACTCGCTTTTCGGCAGCTGGCGGTTCAGTTTTTCTACTTAAACGAAATTCGGGCTTGCTAATAGAGTAGCAAGCCCGTTTTCCGTTATATAGAGGAGGACAGATTATCGAGTTAATACAACTTCACCGTTTTTTATGACGGTTTCTACCAGATTGATGGCGGTATGATAAGGCAGGAAATGAATAGATGGATATCTCAAAAAAACAATATCCGCTTGCTTGCCTGGCTCAATACTGCCTATCTGGTCGGCGCGTCCAACAGCCGCAGCACCATTAATGGTCAGCGCGGTAATCACTTCTTCTATAGAGAGATGCATGTAAATGCAGGCCAACGCAATCAGCAGGGGAATAGAATTGGTAAAGCAGCTGCCAGGATTCAGGTCACTGGCAATGGCAACTGCCATACCATCATCGATCATCTTGCGGGCACGTGCGAAATCTTCCTTAAGACAAAACGCAGTGGCGGGCAACATGGTACCGATAACCCCGCATTTTGCCATATCTGCAATACCTTTGTCAGATGCCTGAAGCAGGTGGTCAGCCGAAACCGCGCCAACCTCAGCAGCCAGTTCGGCACCGCCAAGCTGTACCATTTCATCAGCATGGATTTTAAGCTTAAAGCCCATCGCTTTGGCAGCGTTGAGGTAATAGCGTGAATCCTCAATGGAGAAAACGTTCTTCTCAGTGAAGATATCGGCAAACTCTGCGAGATTTTCGTCCTTAACAACAGGGGCGACATCACGAAGCATCATATCGAGAAATTCCCGCTCGCGTCCTTTATATTCGGGTAGCACGCTGTGCGGACCCATAAAGGTGGAAACAATGTCTACCGGCTGCAAGCTATCAAGCACTTTCATGGCGCGCAGCTGCTTAAGTTCAGTTTCCTTATCCAAACCGTAACCGCTTTTGCCCTCTACGGTGGTTACACCAAACTCCAGCATCCGCGCCAAGCGATCACGTCCGGCCTCAACAAGCTCTTCCAGTGTGGCTGTACGGGTTTTCCCAACGGAGGCATTAATGCCTCCGCCGCGTTCCATTATCGACATATAACTATCGCCGCGCAGCCGCCATGAAAACTCATCGGCGCGGTAACCACCGAAAATAAAATGCGTGTGTGAGTCAACAAAGCCAGGCAGAACAGTTTTTCCAGTGGCGTCTATAATCTCGCAGCCGGCGTTGCCATACTGCTTCATGAGTGCGTCAGTTGTGCCAACAGCCTCAATTTTATCGCCGTTAATTAAGACAGCACCATCCCGAATCAGACCGATATCCGACATTTTAACGCCATGCTTTGGCGCGCTGCCAGCGCAGGTAATCAGTTCTGCAGCGTGACAGATCAATTTTTTGCTCATGGCGGTTCCTCCGTAATGCTTTATTTGATAACTTCGCCGTATACTTTATTGATTAGCTCATCCGAGGCGATGTAGGGTATTGTGATACAGTCTGTGCCGTTGCGTGTCTGATTATATTCGGCAGCTGTTTCAATGGAATGCTCGCAGCGGGCCCAGTTTCTTCTGGCTACGCCGATCATGGTATCCCATGGCATCGCCGTCATCAGAATGTCGTCCACGCGCTTGCTTCCGTCAAGCACCATACCGAAGCCACCGTTAATCGATTTGCTGATGCCAACGCCGCCACCGTTATGCAGCGCAACAAGACTCATGCCGCGTGCGGCGTTGCCTGCATAGCACTGAATGGCCATATCTGCGGTAACATTGCTGCCGTCGTAGATGTTAGAGGTTTCACGATAGGGGGAATCAGTTCCACCGGTGTCATGATGGTCACGACCGAGCATAACCGGCCCGATCTCGCCGTTGCGAATCATTTCGTTGAATTTCAACGCGATATCGCGACGACCTAAAGCGTCCTGATAGAGAATGCGGCACTGAGTACCCACAACAAGCTTATTCTTTTCTGCGTCGCGAATCCAGATGTAGTTATCGCGATCCTGACCACGACGATTGGGGTCAATGATTTCCATTGCAGCATGGTCTGTTTTACGCAGGTCTTCCGGATTGCGCGAGAGGCAGCACCAGCGGAATGGGCCATATCCGTAGTCAAACAGCATGGGTCCCATAATATCCTCAACATAGGATGGGAAGATGAAGCCCTCACTGGTATCGACACCGTTTTTCGCAATATCCTTAGCACCGGCGTCAAATACGGCCTTCATAAAGGCGTTGCCATAGTCAAAGAAATAGCTTCCACGCTCGACCAACTTCTTAATAATATGATAATGCTTAATGAGTGAAGCGTCTACAAGCTTGCAGAAGTTTTCATTATCATTTTTCAACATTTCGGTACGCTGCTCAAACGTGAGACCCTGCGGACAATAACCGCCGTCATAGGGGACGTGGCAGGAGGTTTGGTCAGACAGCAGGTCAATGTGAATGTTATGATCAAAGGCGTATTCAAGTA
>JAEWNU010000225.1 GCA_023456995.1 Bacillota bacterium | reverse complement strand
CTTCTTGGGATTTTACAGTGGCATCAACCGCTTGAATTTTTTCATTCATTTGGATAATCGACTGTTGTACCTTATCCAGTATGTTTTTAATATTTTTAACCGATTGAGCACTTTCTACTGCTAATTTCCGAACTTCACCGGCTACAACACCAAAGCCTCTGCCATGCTCGCCAACGTGAGCAGCTTCTATGGCTGCATTCAAACCTAATAAATTAGTTTGGCTCGCTATGCTACTGATAAGCGCAACTATTTCATCTGTCTGTTTTATTGAACTGGTTAGATCCTTACTAAAAGTTCCAAGCTCGTTAGATATATTCGCTAATTCCGCAGTTGTAGCAGCGATCTCTTCCATATTTGCTGTGTGCTCTTGCGCAAATGTAGATAAATCATTTGAAATATGTTGTATTTTCTCTTGAACATCTACAGCCTGGGTTGTGATAACACAACCAACTGTCTTATTGCCATTTTTAAACGGGTATGCACATGCAATATAGGGTATTCCAAAGGCTGATTGCGCCTTTGTAATCTTTCGCACAACTTTCTTACCGGTTGCTATACATTGTTCGCTAACTTGACCTTGCATGGGCTCTCCAGCCTTGATTCTTAAGTTGAAAGATTTACCAGGGACATATGCAGTATAATAGCCGTCTTTAATGACGGATACACCAACATCCTCGGTATATATTTCATTAAGATATGGCGCAACAACTGTAAAAGAATCTAAAATTTCTTCCCCTGAAAAATTTTTCACAATATCCGCCCCTTTATATTTCTCATTTGTAACTATTAGATAATAAATCCGCTTAAGTTATTGAGAAAACCCGTATCAATCGCCTTGGTGCTCTAAGAATAAGAAATCAAATTGGGAATCAATGATATTATTAATATTTTAGCCTTTTTAATGATAAATTGTCAAGTGCGACCATTTCCTGTAGAAAAATCTGATAGGTCAGCGTTACCGCAAGATAATGATGCAAAGCGCCCATTTCCAGAAGCAATATTCCTGAAAATGGGCGCTAGTTAATCATTTGCGGGTCAGCTTCTACCGCTTTGTAGTATTGCGCATGGCCTGACGGGTTGTGCGTACTTCGGTGAGCAGCTTGGTCAGCGTCTCTTCGGACTGACGCAGAAGATCGTCCGAAAATTCCTGCGAAGCCGCGCGCAAATCCTTGGCCTTCTGCTGCGCCTGAGAGATAATTTCGGCTGCCTTCTGCTGCGCCTGTTTGACAATTTCCTCCTGCGCGATCAACGCACGCGCACGGTCCTCGGCGCGGCGCACAACAGCGTCAGCCTCACGCTTGGCAGTGGCAATAATATCGGCGCGGTCTGAGACAATGCTCTTGGCCTGCTTAATCTCGCCGGGCAGATTCATGCGGATATCGTCGAGCAGCTCCTGAATCTTCTCGATATCCACCACGCTACGGTTGTTGGTTAGAGGAAGATTCCAGCTTTTATCCAACAGCTCATCGAGCATGTCTAAAATTTCTTCAATGTTCATTCTGAAGCGTCTCCACCTTTCTTTTCAAATCGTTGATATACGCGCTCGTGCAAACATCTGGGAACTAAACCCGAAAGATCACCCTGGAGCATCGCCATTTGCCGCACTAAACTTGAACTTAAGTACATGTTGTACATGCTAGTAGTCAAAAACACCGTTTCAGCGCCCGGGTATAACTTTTTATTGGTGATCGCCATCTGAAACTCATACTCAAAATCGCTCATGGCGCGCAGGCCTTTGACAATAGCTACAGCATTCTTATCGCGTACATAGTTGATGAGCAAGCCGGAATAGCTATCCACCTCAACGTTTGGATACTCGACAGTGACTTCGCGAATCATCTGCATGCGCTCCTCAACCGAAAAGCTCGGATGCTTGTCCGGATTGATGACCACAAGTACAATCACCTTATCGAACAGCTTGGAGGCACGCTTAAATATATCCAAATGGCCGTACGTGACAGGGTCAAAGCTGCCAGGGCATACTGCAATTCTCATAATGTCTCCTTAAGCGCACGGTAGGTCGTCAACTTGGCCTTGCCGTAACGGTATTCTTTACGCGTGGCAAAAATGCCAACAGCTTCGGGCAGCATTTCATCCCGTTGAGTTTCACACAAGATAATGCCGCCGGGGTTCATACAGGGAACTAGCAGCGGCAACACCGCAGCAATCAGCCCCTTGTTGTATGGTGGATCTAACAGCGCGATATCAAACGGCTCACGCACGGTCTTTAAAAATGCGGCAGCATCCATCATGGTAATACGCGCACGGTCTTTTAGCTTGGTGTTCTCAAGATTTTCGGTGATAGCCTGGTTTGCCTCGCGTGAGGAATCAACAAAAACCGCCGAACGCGCACCACGCGACAGCGCCTCTATGCCAAGCTGGCCCGAACCTGCAAAAAGATCCAGCACTGCGGAACCTTCCACTTCAAACTGAATAATAGAAAACAGCGCTTCTTTTGCCATGTCTGAGGTCGGACGGGTATCTAATCCCTGCGGGGCCATAAGCTTGCGTCCTCTGGCCGTGCCGGTGATAACTCTCATGGTTTGTCTCCTTAAAAGATCGGCAGAAGTAGCCGATTGTATTTTATACTACTCTCTCATAAAAAGGTAGACATATTTTCAAGGATTTTCTGCCCTATATGGACAAGCTAGACTGCATGCAAAACGCCTATCAACAACAAGGCCAAAATAGGAAAATGAAAATCGACTTCAAAGACGCCTGCCTAATCTAAAGAGACTAGCGTAAGGTGTTAATCTATTAAAGATCGCTTATTATTATCCCTTTTTTATGACAGTTTGTCAACCAATTTCGCCCTTCTGCACCGCTTCCAGCAGCGCTCTCGCCGCGCGTAAGTTCATTCCTTTGACGGCTGCAAGTGCATTTTCATCCGCAGCAATAATGGCTTTTTTGGTTTTAAAGTGCGCAAAAAGAGCACGCGCCCTCACCTCGCCGATACCCTCAACCTTAGTGAGCGAAAGCTCAAACGCCGTCTTTTTGTGCGCCTTACGCGCATAGTTTATGGCGAAACGGTGCGTTTCATCCTGAATGGCGGTCACCAGCGTAAAAACATTGCGGTGAGATGCAATACCAATCTCGCCCCCTTGCGACGAAATAGCGCGGGTACGGTGCCGATCATCCTTGACCATGCCAAAGACCGGTATATCCAAGCGCAGTGATTCCAGCACGCCTTTGGCGGTAGAGACATGCCCCCGGCCACCGTCGATGAGCAGTAAGTCCGGCAGTCGATTGAAAAAACCACCGTCTTCTGCCTGTGCCAGATAGCGGGTAAATCGACGATTAAGCATCTGCGCCATACTGGCGTAATCATCAGGTCCCACAATATCCTTAATCGAAAAATGCTTATAGGCAGCCTTTTGAGGCCGACCGTTTTCAAACACCACCATGGAGCCGACAATTGTCTCACTGCCAATGTTTGAAATATCATAGGATTCTATCCAGACCGGCGGCTTGGGTAGCCCCAAAAGCTTCGCCAGCTCGTCAAGCGCGGCCAGCTCGCGCCCTGTGCGCCCGCTGCTGCGCAACGATAGCTGCTCGGCAGCGTTTAGCCGCGCCATCTCTACGAGTTTAACCAAATCGCCGCGCTGGGGCTGCATGATGGACACCTTTTTGCCTAAACGCTGCGACAAAAACTGTTCAATCAGCAATTTGTCAGGCAGCGGCCCGTCAACCGTCAGCTGGCTAGGCAGCTCGTGCAGCGGGTCGGAGTAATAGCGCGAGATAAATTCACCTCTGGCATCCTCAACCGACGAAATATCAGGAAACAAAAAGTCAAGCTTATCCACCAACCGCTGTCCCCGGAATTTGATCAGCGACAGCGACAAATCGTCACCCGACTGCACAAACGCCAGAACGTCCTGATCGACAACATTGGTGTAAACGACCCGCTGTCGGTCGGTAAAACGGGCGATCGCCCGCAGCCGGTCGCGGCATTTTGCCGCCTTTTCAAACTCAAGGTTCTCAGCCGCCCGCTCCATCTGCTCAGAGAGCAGTTTTTGCGCTTCTGCGCTGCCGCCCTTGATATAATCGATTGCTTGCCGCATTATTTCTGCATATTCATCCTGTGAAATGCCGCCGCGGCATACCCCCATGCACTGCTTAAGGTGATAATTGAGACACGGCCTCCCCTTTTTAATATCGCGCGGAAACTGCCGCGTGCAGGTGGGGAGACCGAACGCTTTGTTCGCTTCATCGGCGGTATTTTTCACCACCCATGCCGACATATACGGCCCGATATATGTCGCGCCGTCATTCGCCTTCTGTTTAACCTCGGTAATACGGGGGTATTCTCCTTTGTCGATGCGCAGATAGCTATAGCCTTTGTCATCCTTAAGTAAAATATTATATTTTGGCGTATGCTGTTTAATCAGGCTGCATTCAAGCACCAGCGCTTCAAACTCGCTGGCGGTAACGATTGTTTCAAAATTCTGAACCTGCAACACCATAGCCAGCACCTTGGGCAGATGCTTACCCAATGCACGAAAATAACTTGAAACACGGTTTTTTAAATTTTTGGCTTTGCCAACATAGATAATCTCACCGGATTTGTTGCGCATCAAATACACACCCGGCTCAGCCGTGAGCGCGCGAGATTTCTGATGAAGCGCCTGAATTCTCTCCTCCGACATATCCTTCCTCCATCATACCGGCAGTGCTGCCGCGTAACAAAAACGGTGTGCCGCCAACAAAAGCAGCACACCGTCTCGTGAATCCAAAACCTAGAATTGCTCGGTAAAGCCGGTTTCAACAAGCTTTGCCAAACCGTCAACAGCAGCCTGCTCGTCAGCGCCGTCTGCGATTATACGTATAGAAGATCCCCCGACGATGCCCAGAGAAAGAACACCTAAAAGGCTCTTGGCATTCACACGCCGTTCATCCTTTTCGACCCAAATAGATGCTTTGAATTCATTGGCCTTCTGGATAAAAAAAGTAGCGGGACGGGCATGCAGACCGATCTGATTCTGCACATTAACATCCTTCATATACATAATACATATCTCCTATCATCGACGATTTGTAACAACAATTTTGTATCTCCACTTTCATTATACGAGCATTCTGTCATCACGTCAATCACACAAAATGCAATTAAATGTCATATGGCAAATTTTCTACGCATACGCAATAAAACCGCCTATAAGAACAAGCTCTTTGTACTAATTTACTAAGTATTTTTCAACATCATTATAAAATTATACACGACAGGGCCCAGAATTGCCGGAAAAAGATTAGCTGTTTTAACTTTTGTTGATCCCAGCATATTCGTACCAATTAAAAGAACAATGCAGTAGCCCACCATACAAATCTGATTGAGCAGCGGAGTGCCATTCAAGACCGGTGCCAGCAGCCCTGCAAACAGCGTAATCGCCCCTTGATAAACCAACACCGCGACAGCTGAATACACCACGCCATAACCAAGCGCTGCCGCCAACACGATGGAAGTAATGCCGTCAAGTGTCGCCTTGACAAACAA
This sequence comes from Bacillota bacterium, assembly GCA_023456995.1. Lineage (GTDB taxonomy): Bacteria > Bacillota > Clostridia > Oscillospirales > Ruminococcaceae > Yanshouia. Next base: position 1,920 of record JAEWNU010000225.1, on the reverse strand, counting down.
AATGCTGCTGTCGTGATTAAGCCCATCCGTAATAGCGCCGACGATCGCCATAGCGCCGATGCAAAATAGCATCGAGGCAGATACAAACCCCTTTGCAAACCCTTGGGCGCCTAACTTTTTTTCAATGGCTAGTCCACCTGCGTTGAGGTTGTCCTCTATGCATAAAAGCTCGCCGATGATGCCGCCTACAGCCAGGCTCAATACCAACAAAATTCCACCCTCATATGAGAGCAGGCCAGTGGTCGTGTTAGCAGTGACCATGGAACATATTACGCCGTTGAGACCTAAAATCGCCACACCAATCCCTACAAACTTCAGCGCATTTTCCTCTATCCGCTTTGGCAACCCCTTTTTAAACAACAGACCGATTGCAGCACCCCCTGCAATCGCTGCCGCATTTACGATAGTTCCTGTCATATATCAAGCCTCTCCCTCTTTAGCGTGCTTCTCCAGCAGCTTTCTGTCCTGTTTGGTGAGCTCGACCTTTTCATATAAATCGGGGCGGCGCACCTGCGTCAGCCGCAGCGACTGCACCCGCCGCCAGCCCGCAATATTGGCATGGTGCCCAGACAACAGCACAGGCGGCACTTCCCTACCCCGCCACTCAGGCGGACGGGTGTACTGTGGATATTCCAAAAGGCCGTTGTAGTGGCTCTCTTGTGTGTAACATTCGGCGTCGGACAGCACGCCCTCGCATAGGCGCCCCACCGCATCGGTAACGATAAGCGCGGCAAGTTCTCCCCCAGTCAGGACATAGTCGCCGACTGATAGTTCCTCGTCCACGCATTCCTCTATAAAACGCTCATCAACACCCTCATAGTGCCCACACACCAACAACAGCGCGGGCTTTTTGGCGTACTCAATCGCCTTTTGCTGATTGAATACCGCTCCCTTGGGCGAGAGATAAATGACATAGGGCTTTTCGTCGGCCTGATGCCGCTCGCCCCACGCTTCGCAACAGCGCGCCAGCGGCTCGGCTTCAAGCACCATGCCCATTCCGCCGCCGTAGGGTGTATCATCCACACGGTGAAAGCGGTCGTCGGAGTAGTCCCGAATGTTGACACAGGAAATGTCCAGCTTACCCGCGCGGCGTGCCCGCCCGATGATGCTTTCATCCACTACTCGCTCGCACATTTCAGGAAACAGTGTTGCAATTTCAATCTTCATCGTCAAACAACCCCTTGAGCGGACGAATGCGCATCACTCCGGAATCAATATCTGTGGAAATGACAACCTGTGGAATAACCGGTGCCAGCCGTATGGTGCCGTCCGGAAATGTGATGTGATACACGTCGTTTGCGCCCGTTTCACTCACATCGGATAGGGTACCATAGGTGTGACCGTCGTCGGCATCCACCACCGTCATCCCGATGAGATCCTGGATAAAGTTCTCGCCCTCTTCCAACGGAATGTCGTTGCGATTAGCCCACAAAATCTTGCCTCGCAATGTCTGCGCCTGCTCAATGCTATCTACACCCTTAAGTTTTAAAAGGGTCATATTTTTATGAACGCGGCTACGCTGCACTTCCAGCGAAGTTTTACCTCCGTCCAAATAAAGCGTTGCAATCTCCGCCAGTTCCTCGGGGGTATTGCACCACGGCTGAACCTTAATTTCACCCGTTACGCCGTGCGTGGTGACGATCTTACCGCATTCAAGATATTGCTTTTTCATCTCTTATCTCCTCAAACGACCGCCAGTGTGCGGATGGTTAAAAGGAGTGCCCCTAAATGCACGGGATGCATTTGGAGACACTCCCTTTTTGTTTTTAAAACCGGAAGAACTCAGTCGATTTCGACAATGGCCTTCTCACCGGTTCTGCCGCAAGCGGAGCGAACCACGGTACGGATCGCCTTGGCGATACGCCCCTGCTTGCCGATTACGCGTCCCATATCCTCCGCCCCGACATGCAGGTGATAAAC
>JAEWNU010000224.1 GCA_023456995.1 Bacillota bacterium | reverse complement strand
TGATTTGGCGCTGGGGTTTCATGCGGTTCAATAAATCTTAAAATTCTGAAGGCCTCTGCGTTGTTATCGCAGGGGCCTTATATTATTTTCTGCTTAAGAAGCGGGTGGGCGCCTAAAATAATGGAATAACAACCGTTCGCACTGCAATCTTTTCAAACCCCAACTTGAATAGGTGGATTTAACTTTATTTGTGGAAAACATTTTCGTCAATGCGGAAGACATTTTTACGTAAATCTGATATAATCAAAGCATAAAAAATAACCTGCGAATACTTTGGCAAGCATGTCATATCAATGTGAAGACAAGGTGCGGGTTCCAATAATAAACGCTCAGAAAGGTGACCGAAATGCAAAAGATTCAGATGACCACCCCCTTAGTCGAGATGGACGGCGACGAAATGACCCGAATTCTTTGGCAGATGATCAAAGACAAACTGCTGCACCCCTTTGTAGATCTCAAAACAGACTACTACGATCTGGGGCTGCTGCACCGCAACGCCACAAAAGATCAGGTGACGGTGGATGCCGCGCTCGCCACGCGTCAATATGGTGTGGCTGTCAAATGTGCCACCATTACGCCCAACCGCCAGCGCATGGAGGAATACCCTGAGCTGACCCAGATGTGGAAAAGCCCCAACGGCACTATACGCGCGATTCTGGACGGAACCGTCTTCCGTGAACCGATTGTCATTGACGCGATTAAACCGGTGGTAAAAAACTGGAAGAAGCCAATTGCTATTGCGCGTCACGCCTATGGCGACATTTATAAGGCTGTGGAGCTAAAAACCACCGAACCGGGCGAGTGCTTTATAAAATTTGTGGGGGAAAGCGGCAAAACTGAGGAGCTCAGCGTTTTTAAGGCAGACGACCCCGCGGTATGGATGGGGCAGCACAACACCGAAGCCTCAATTCGCGCTTTTGCCAATGCTTGCTTTAACTATGCGCTGGATAAGAGACAGGATTTGTGGTTCTCGACTAAGGACACCATCTCGAAGATCTACGACGGCGATTTCAAGGCGATATTTGAGGAGGTGTTTGAAGCGTACCGTGACCGGTTTGAACAGGCCGGTATCACGTACTTTTACACCCTTATTGATGATGCGGTCGCGCGCGTCATCCGCTCAGAGGGCGGTTTTATCTGGGCGTGCAAAAACTATGATGGCGACGTTATGAGCGATATGGTTTCCACTGCTTTTGGCAGTCTTGCAATGATGTCTTCGGTACTCGTCGCCCCTGACGGCGCCACCGAGTTTGAAGCAGCCCACGGCACTGTCACGCAGCACTATTATCGCCATTTAAAGGGCGAAAAGACATCCACTAATCCGATTGCGACAATTTTCGCCTGGAGCGGGGCGCTAAAAAAGCGCGGCACACTTGATGCGCTGCCTAAGCTTGTGCAGTTTGGGGAGGCGCTGGAACAAGCCAGCATCGAGACGCTCAATAGTGGCATTATGACCAAAGATCTGGTCGGTCTGACCGAGACAGGCTTTAAAGCGCAGGCGGTCACCAGTGAGGAATTCATCGACGCCATTGCCGTCCGGCTTGCGCAAAAGCTAGCTTAAAAATGCCGCCACACAAGAGTTGTGTAAGAAAAACATGCGTTTTGTATCATCAAACGCTTATGAAATTTGAAGTTTTGGTCAAGCTTTTTCAAAAAGCTTGCAGATTGGCGGGAGCCGCAGCGGGCATTTATGCCGCCCGCTGCGCTCAGCGGAGCCAAGCAGCCGCGAGCGCCCATATAGGCGAGCGGCTTGGGACAGCGTTCCATGCGTTCTTTGTGATTTAACAGCGCAGGAGGGGAAGTAAAAACGGTCTGGCAGACCGTTTTTACGTGAGGGGAACGCTCGCCGAGGGTTACCTCATGCTGCATAAAGCGGCATTAATCTACATCATTTAACAAATATCAAAATACTTAGTATGTGAGATTTTTTCTTAATATGAGCTTTAAATGATCTGTACTAAGGGCGAAACAGAAAACTGTTTCGCCCTTATTGTTTTTGCAGTATATTAACCAACCGGACTTGCCGCCAACACAGGCAAACGCCCGCATTAGCGGCAGGTCCGGTGATATGGGAGGATGAAATCGCAAATAGGCTGACATGCACCCCCAAGGGGTTATCCGACCCATGGGAACAGGCGCTAAACCGCCGCAGCTCGCTTTTTCTTCACGCGTGTAAGTTGCATAAAGTAGATGGCTAAAAGCAGGGCGATACCAATGCCGTCGGTTATCGAACCGGCATCTACCATCATTATGCCGCCTGCAATGAGTAATATTCTCTCAATAATATTACAATTTGTTTTAAAATAACCGGTCATTCCAGTTGCGATGCCGATCATACCGATGATTGCTGTCGCAATAGATAGGATTACCTTGCCTACAAACAGCCCGGTGCCCATTCCCTCGGGGCGCACCAGCACCATGACGGGGTTGAGTACAAACATATAGGGCACCAGATACGCCGCCATGCCCAGACGCGCCGCGTTAAAGCCGGTCTTCATCGGGTTGGAGCCCGCAATGCCGGAGCCTGCGAACGCAGCGAGCGCAACCGGCGGGGTGATATCTGCTACGATGCCAAAATAGAACACGAACAGGTGCGCCGCAATGCCCGGAACGCCGAGCGCGACCAGCGCGGGCGCTGAAATGGTAGCCTGAATGATGTAATTGGCGGTGGTGGGAACGCCCATGCCCAGCAGAATGGAACATAGCATGGTGAACACCATGGTTAGAATCTTGCTGCCGCCAGCCAACGCCACAATGCCGCCCGCCATCTTAAGGCCAAGGCCGGTCTTGGTGATGACGCCGACAATGATACCGGCGCAGCCGCAAGTGACGGCAACAGCTACGGCACCGCGGGCGCTCTGTTCAAGCCCGACGATGAACTTCACCACAAAGCCCTTGGTATCGAACCCGTGGGTTTCGCGGAAAATCTCAACGCACCAGATGACAAGGCACGCAATGATGCCAAACAGCGCGGCGCGCATAGCGGTCTTGCCCGCGACGAGCATGTAAATAATTACGATAACGGGTGCAATCATATACCAGCCGCGCTTTAACAGCCCCGAAATACTTTGCACTTCGCTATCGGCGACGCCGGTAAGCCCTAATTTAAGTGCTTCAAAATGGACGTTTGTAAAGATGCCGGTGAAGTACAGCAGCGCGGGGATACAGGCTGAAAGCGCAACGGTGGTGTAAGAGCAGCCGATGTATTCAGTCATGATAAACGCCGCCGCACCCATAATTGGGGGCATAATCTGACCGCCGGTCGAGGCGGCAGCTTCAACAGCGCCTGCAAATTCCGGCTTGTAACCGGTTTTTTTCATCAGGGGGATGGTGATGGAGCCGGTGGAAACGGTGTTCGCAACCGAGCTTCCGCTGATAGTTCCCTGTAAGGCACTGGCCACAACGGCTGCCTTGGCCGGACCGCCCACCTGCTTGCCGCAGGCGCTCATGGCGATGTTGGTCATCCAGTCGCCGACGCCGCTAGCCTTTAAAAAGGTGGCGAAAACGAGGAAGAGGAAAATGAAGGTGGCTGAAACATAGATTGGCGAACCAAGAATGCCCTCTGTGCCAAGCCACTCCATCGTGACAACGCGGTGCAGCTTAAGGCCGGAGTGGCTCATAAACCCGGGGAAATACTTCCCGTAAAGCGCATAGATTAAAAAGAAACTCGCCAGACTAACGATGACCATACCGGCCACGCGGCGTGCGGCTTCGAGCACGAGCAGAACCGCAATCAGGCTGATGACAATATCGACCGTGGTGAACATTCCACTGCGCAGCAAAAGCTCATCATAAAAGAAGATGTGGTAAGACGCGCAGACGATGGACAGCAGCGCCAGTATGTAATCGTAAAACGGAATCTTGTGTGTTGGCTTGCCATAGGCCGGATAAAGCAAAAAGGTGAGCACTAGCGCCGCGCCCAGATGGGGAGCGCGCTGTAACGTGGAAGGGAAGGTGCCAAACAGGGCGGTGTAAAGCTGAAAGAGTGACCAGCCCACGGCCAAAATAAACACGATTTTGGCTGGAAGACCCGTGAGCTTTCTAAAAGCGGATTCCTTGTCGTATTTGGACATGATTTCGTCGCCGTCAAAGGACTGCTGCTCTTGAGCGACGGCTTTTTCCGTGATGTCGCGCATAGGCGAACGCTCCTCTCTGGGGTGTCGTTTTTTAGAAGCTGGCGAATCCCATAAGCGGGTGCAAACAGGATTCGCCAGTGTGCTTTAAAGTTCTAGCGGGTTTAAACGGCTTTTTACAGATTAGACGATGAGCGAAGCGTCAATGGAAAGACCCTTTTCCTTAAAGTATTTCACAGCGCCCGGATGGAGCGGGGTGGTAATGCCGTCGAGCGCGCCCTCAAGGCTAATGTCACGACCGGCGGTGTGAGCCGAAGCAATTTCAGCGGCGTTCTCATAAAACGACTTGGTGATCTCATAAACCTCATCCTCGGACATATCCTTGCGACAGTAAAGCGCGGCTTGACAGGTGATGGTGTTGAAATCCTCTTTGTTGGAATAGGTTCCAGCCGGAATGACCAGACGGGTGTAGAATGGTGCCTCGGCCTGAATCTTCTCAAGGATCTCGTCCGGAATGTCGATGTAGTTGAGGTCGATGCTGGTGGTCATCTCAATGATGGAAGCAGCGGGCACGCTGAGTACCGCGGCGCTTGCGTCCAGATGGCCATCCTGCATTTTGGCGGCTGCGTCGCCAAAGCCGTCGCGCTCGGCGGTGATATCCTTGGTGGTGTCAAGTCCGGCGAGGCGGAACACCATCTCAGAGGTTCCGGCTGTGCCGCTGCCAACCGGACCGATTGCTACGCGCTTGCCCTTGAGGTCGGCAATGGTCTTGGCGCCGCTGGAGGAGGCCGCGATCAGCTGATAAACCTCGTGGTACACAACGCCGATGGAGCGGACGTTTTCATATTTGGATTTAAACGGTTCTCTGCCGTTCCAAGCGGAGTCGGCGACGTTGTTCATCGAGATGCCAAGATCGGCCTCGCCCGCCTGCAACAGGTTCATGTTCTCAACCGAAGCACCGGAGGAAACGCAGCTGATCTGAATGTTTGGCAGATGAGCGTTCCAGGTGTTGGCCATCGCGCCGCCCAGCGCGTAATAGGTGCCGCCGGTCGAGCCGGTGACCATGGTGTATTTGGCGGGTTCTGCGGGTTTGGCGGAAGCGGCGGAGGGTGCGGCCGTTGAGCCTGCGGGTGCGGGCGCTGCGGCAGATGCGGGGGAAGAGCTGCTGCCACAACCGGTCAACACAAGTGCGAGCGCCAGTATCGTTGCAATAGCGAGTGTCAGTCTGTTCTTCATAATTGCCTCCTTAACTTATCACAATTGTTATAGCTTCTCATCCTGTTTTCTAGCAGTCCGCGCCTTTGGGCTTATTTATAGCCCAGGCAGACGACTTTGCCGTCCTTTACAATCAGCTCATCATCAAAATAGATGGTGGGATCGTACTGCACCATGTCGATATGTACCGACGAGCGGGCGGGCTGACCGTAATAAAAACCGTTGCCCATGGCGATGTGGCAGGTGCCCATGGCCTTTTTCTCCTCCTCGAAGTCGCCGTTGAACATGCAGGCCGGGTTTAAGCCGATGCCGATTTCAGCGATGTTGTCGCTGTCCTTAATCTCGGCGATCTGACGGCGAATCTCCTTGCAAATGTTGGCGTCGCCGCCGATGACTTCAACAATGCGGCCTTCTTCGATGCGCAGCTCGACCGGTGTGGAGGGCTTGCCGTAGTAGCAGATCGGCCCGTCGATGACCAGTTTGCCGTGGGTGGTTCCGATGACTGGCCCCAGAGAAACTTCGCCGTCTGAGAATGCCATCGCGTCGCCCGGGTTGCGTGCAATGCCGCACTCGATAATCGGCTCCATCTGGTTCATTTCCATGTGCAGGTCGGTGCCGGCGGGGGTGGTGATGTGCGCGTGTTTCTTGCCGCGCCAGATGGCCTGCAGCTTGACGCCGTCTTCGTAGACTTTCTCATAGTCGGCCAGTGCGCCGCCGCGGGTGAAGTTGTCGATGTTGCGCAGCACCACGGAAGCTTCTCTTAGGCGCTTTTCATTCATCAGCTCCTTGAGGCGGTTGTTATAGATGGCGGCGCCCGAGGCGGTCGTCATGCCGATAAACACGTCACACGCCTCCATGGCGAGTTCCAATGTTTTTGGGAAAGTAGTGGCTTTATCCTTGCCGCGAATCGGCATCATGCTGATGTTATATTCGGCACCGCATTTGAGTGCGGCGGCGGCGCAGGCGTTCGCCATGCGCATATCGGTCTGGGGGTCTATTGCGATAAGTACTTCTTCACCGGGCTTGACCCCTAACAGCTTGCTGACCAGGTAGTCGGCTCTTTCTACGCACTCGATGATACGATTATCTTCCATGACGCAAAACCTCCTGAAAGTCTTTTATACTTTTTAAATTTACATAAACTGGCATTCGATCGTTACGAGCGGCCGCGGCCGTCGGCTGCACAACCCGATCTATTGTTTTTTATGTTATCTCTAAAAAGTATATGCGTCAATATATTTGATAATATTTGTAAATAACACCTATAATTGATTAGATTGTATGTACAACATGATTAATAATTTTGAAGGGTATCATTCATAAAGCATTTTATGGGGATTGCATAATGAAGCGGACAACGCTATAATAGAAAATGACTTCATCTTTATTGGGCCGATTCGGTCAGCGTTTACATCACATTAAAGGAGATTTAAGTTTGATGAGTACCGCCGACAATAATCTCGTTGTGTCGCTCAATCCACTTGAGCGCATCAACGCGCAGTTGCCTGATTTAAGCAAAACCCACCGCAAGGTTGCGGATTATATGCTTGAAAACTACGATAAAGCTATTTTTCTCAGCTCGTTTAAAGTGGCTCAGAAGAGCGGTGTCAGCGAGTCGAGCGTCATACGTTTTGCCACGACGCTGGGCTACTCGGGTTATGCGCAATTGCAGCATGAGTTGCAGGAGATGCTCAAGCAGCAGATTTCTCTGACGCAGCGCCTGACCGATATTGTCGATACCGCCGAAAGTGAAAATGACATTCTTGACACAGTTGTGCAGAAAAATATTGAGGGCATTCAAAAGCTCCGCCACACCATCGACACGTCCGCCTTTCGCGACGCCGCCGAGCTTTTGGCAAAATCGGAGCGCGTGTTTCTCATCGGTTCGCGCAGCTCTTACGGCATGATTCATTTTCTGGGACTGAATCTTGGATGGATTCGGGACGGCGTCTATATCATCAACGGCGAGAGCCACGAGTTTGACTTGCTCTCTTCGCTGACGCCGCATGACGTTGTACTGGCCATCAGCCTGCCGCATTATCTCAAATCCACCATTCAAGCGCTGCGTTACGCCCATAAGCGCAAGGCTTGTACTATTTGCATCACCGACACCGCCACGTCGCCAATTGTGCAGTACGCCACAGTGCCGCTTTTGACCAACACGCAGATTCTCTCTTATTCTGACAACATTGTGCCGGAAGCTTGTCTGATTACCGCGCTGCTTAACGCAGTCGGCTTGATGAACCGCATCGACGCGCAAAAAATTCTTGAAAACCGCGAGAACTTCTGGCGGGAATGTGATATTTACGGCGAGTTTTGATGGCTTGACACGAGGTGCGTCCGCTGATTTGCGGATATCCCTCAGTTTTAGTCTATTACAGGCGGCGGCGCAGTGTGTCGATTTAAAGTTAAACAGCGAAATTCAGCCTTTTATACAAAATTGAGACGCTATGATTGTTGCGCCTTGAGTGCTGCATTGCAAAGCAAAAACGCAGGATGAAATTGATCATCCTGCGTTTTTATATTCTATATGGTGTTTCACACATGCGACGGCAAGCGTCAGACCGTGTTAAAGTGACACAATGATGGGCTTGTGTAGGACGGCGGGCAAGAACTTTTCAAGCACGTCGGTTGTTTTAAGTTTGATGCTGCTGGTGTTCTGGCAGGGGTGGCAGCCAATAAATTCGCCATCGAGCACATCCTTGTCAATCAGAAGCTGCACATGGTTTTCAGTGTCGTTCATAAGTCCCATGATGCTCACGCTGCCGGGTGCTACGCCGAGGTACTGTTCCATAAAATCCTCATTTGCAAAGCTTAAACGCGCCACCCCTAACTGTGCGGAGAGATCCTTCGTCTTAAAGGGCTTGTCGCCGGGCATCAGCAACAGGTAGAACACCGTTTGCTGGCGGTTGCACAAAAATAGGTTTTTGCAGATAAGCACGTCGAGTGCGGCATCGATTACGTTGCACACCGCCATGGTGGTGGCGGGCTCGTGGTCGGTGCGCTGATACATAATGCCAAGCTTGTCCAACAGGTCATAGGTGTCGAGCTCGCGTTTAAGACGCCCTTCGCTGTTTTCAGGGCGACCAGAGTAAATTTGCATCATAATCATTCCTTAGCGTCATTTTAACAGTTTATCTTTAATATTGTACCATGTTTTTTTTGGGAGGGCAAATGGCCTGTTGCGTGGTCTGTTCCTTGTTTACCGACCGAGGTGGATGTTTGCGCAATGATTGACGCAAATCAGCAAGAAAAACCGATAGCAGGCAAACCACACAGCAATGGAGACTTTTAAAATTTTATGTAAAATTATGCTGTAAAAACAATTATTTACCTTTAAAACTCCAGGCGGGTTTGCTAATATAGAATCAGGGGTCGCGGTAAAATGCGGCTTTATTCTGGGTGGGGAAGGGGAGCGCGCGGTGAAATTCAGGAAATTCCTATTATTCACGTTGCTGTGCTGGAGCATACTGTACCCAAGGGTTTTGGCGCTCGATACCGTGTTGCGCGTCGCCGTTAACCCCAATTTACCGCCGTTCCAGATGCGCCAACGTGATGGGCAGCTGATCGGGCTGCACATCGACCTGATGAAAAGCATTGCCCAACGCAATAACTATCTGGTGGAATATGTTATTTGCGAGACGAACTCCGCCTGTGAACAGGCGCTGAAAAACGGTGAAGCCGATCTGATTTTAGGCGTGGTGTTGCCGGCGTCTTCGTCGCAAGGGGATCAGCTTACGGCTGAAATATCGCGTTCTTCGCTGTGCATGATTGTTCCAAAACATAAAGTCAAGGCGCTGATTTCCGATACCTTGGATGGTCACCGGGCGGTGTTCGAGAAAGGAACCATCGGTTATTCGTTCATGTCGAGCCTTGGCAACCTTTCTTATCACGTGGTGGCCGACCAGATGCGGGTTTTTGAAGAGCTTTATCTGGCGGAATCAGACGTGGCGGTCGCGGTTAAAAGCAGCGCGGTGTTTTTACTGAACGAAGCTGGTGAATCAGATGAATTTACAATTTTGCGCAACTACATGGTGCCAATTTCCTATACCATTAAGGTCGCGCCGGGCAATAAGCAGCTGCGCGAAGAGCTTGATGGCGGAATTGAATATCTGAGGGTGAGCGGTGACTATAATCGGCTGTTTGATAAGTGGACCTTTGCGGAAAAAAGTAAGCCCTCCGCGCTTGATTATCTGCGTCAGTACTGGTATATCACCGTTGGGCTGCCGCTGGTTCTGGGCTTTATAGGCTGGAACAACATGCAGATGAATAAAAAACTCAAATTGCAGGTGGCGGAAAAGACCTCCGAGCTGCAACAGACGAACGCGATGCTTGAACTGCGCCTTTTACAGATTCAAAATGATGCCGAGGTGCAGCGCCGCATCATAGAAACCAGCCCGAACGCCATGCTGATTATCGACCCCGACGGCATGATATTGATGCTCAACAAAAGCGCCTGCCAGATTATGGGCGTCGCGCAGGACATGGTGGGGTCACCCGTTGGGAATATTGCGTTGTGTGAATTTTTGCTGCGCGAAAAGTTTGAGCAAGTGATGAACGGCGTGGGGTACCCGAACGAAGTCAAAAAATATATAGGGAACGGGCACAGTTACCAGTACAGCATTTTTCCGCTTTACGAGCTTAAAAATATCAGCGGGGCGCTGCTCGAGGTCAGGGACATCACGCGGGATATCAACGACGCGCAGCAATTATTAGAGCGTGAAAAAAGCCGTGTACTTAATCAGCTTGTCGCGGGTATTGCACACGAGATAAAGAACCCGCTGACCTCCATCAAGAATTTTGCGGTGCTTTTAAAGCGCAAAAAGGATAACCCCCAGTTTCAGGAGTCTTTCTCCACCATTGTGCCGCAGGAGGTGGAACGCATCAACCAACTTGTCGAAAGCTTGATCGACTACGCCAGACCGCACACGGCACAAAAGAGCGAGGTGCTGCTTGAAGAAATGGTGCGGCCCTGCGTCTTTTTAGTCAAAGGTATGCGTTTTGCATCCTCAGTGGATTTTTGCGTGGAAATTCAGGCAGGGCTGATGTTATTAGCCAACCCCAACCAGCTTAAACAGATCATTTTAAACTTGCTGCTAAACGCGGTGGAATCGCTTGAGCAGAAAAGCAAGCGATGTCCTGAGTTTATATCGAAGCTCAACATTCATGCTTTTCCAATGGGTGATAGCACGGTGGTACTGACGGTGGCGGATAATGGCATGGGCATGTCTCAGGATATTATCGACAAGGCAACCGAGCCGTTCTTTACAACAAAATCCACCGGAACCGGTATGGGGCTGGCGGTCACCCGTCAGTTTGTTGAAGAAAATAACGGTAAAATGGTGATTGACAGCGTTGAAATGCATTTTACCAGTGTAACAATCTATTTCGGGAGGTAGCAATGAAGCATCAAATTCTCGTCATAGACGATGAACCGAACATTTGCCTGACCCTCAAAATGGCGCTGGAGGACGAATACGAGGTGTTTACCGCAAACACCTCCGAGCAGGGTTTAGAAATTTTGCGATCAGAGGCTATTGCGCTCTGTCTGCTGGATCTGCGGATTGGTGCTGCCGACGGCATAGAGGTTTTAAGGCAGATAAAAAGTCTGAACGCGCATATTGCCGTTGTGATGATAACGGCCTATGGCAGCATCAAGTCATCGGTAACAGCGATGAAAAGTGGCGCTTACGGCTACCTGACCAAGCCGCTCGACCTTGACGAGCTGGGGCTGATCATCAATCAGGCGCTGGAATTCAGGCAGCTCAACGAAAAGGTTGAATATATGAGCGGCGCGCTGGAAACTCGCTTTGGTATGGGCGAGATCATCGGCAAAAGCGAACCGATGCAAAAGATCTATAAGCTGATTGACCGCATCAAGGATATTGATTCCAGCGTGATTATAACCGGCGAGAGCGGCACCGGAAAAGAACTGGTGGCGCGGGCTCTTCATTTTAGCGGCAACCGTAAAAACGAACGCTTTGTCGAGGTCAACTGTGCCGCCATCCCCGAGGGGCTTTTGGAGGAGGAACTGTTCGGGCACAAACGCGGCGCATTCACCGGCGCAATTTCCGACAGCAAGGGCAAATTTGAATTCGCCGGAAAGGGAACCGTGTTTTTAGACGAGATTGGCGACATGCCGCTGAGCCTACAAGCCAAGCTGCTTCGTGTGCTGCAACAAAAAGAGATCACGCCAATTGGGGAGACTCGCAAGATTCCGGTCAGGGCGCGGGTAATCGCTGCCACCAATCGCGATATTAAAGCGCTGGTGGATGAGGGCAAATTTCGGCAGGATCTATATTTTCGCTTAAACGTCATAGAGCTGCACATTCCGCCGCTGCGCGAGCGACAGGGGGACATTCTAGACCTCGCGGCACATTTTGTGACCAAAAACTGTACCCAGCTTAATAAGCCGCCCATGAGTATCTCAAAAGGGGCGCAGCGCAGCTTGATGGAATATACATACCCCGGCAATGTTCGGGAACTGGCGAACATGATTGAATATGCCGCAATTTTTGCCAACGGCGGTGAAATTACGGCGGAGGACTTGCCTAAAAGGGCTGCTGGCGAGGCGCAAACCGCGACAACCGAATTCGAGAGCATGACACTAAAAGAGATTGAACAAAAAGTGATTGCCATGCGCTTAAAAGCAAACGGCGGCAGTATACGGATAACGGCCGAACAGCTTGGCATCAGCGACAAGGGACTGCGTAACAAGCTCGAGCAGTCGAACATCAATTATAAGGAGCTTCAATCATGAGGCGGTATCGTGCGCTGTGCTGTCTGCTGGTGCTAGCAATGCTGCTAGTTGCAGGGTGTGGCGGCACAGACGCGGAGCAGTTTGACGTTACGC
>JAEWNU010000223.1 GCA_023456995.1 Bacillota bacterium | reverse complement strand
GCTCTCAACTGAGGCCGGCCCTTTAAAATGTCGTTTAAAATCAACGCGCAAGAGCGTTTTGTGAGCGGCTTTTTTCGCCGAGATAATTGATTAAAAAGATGCTTAGCACGGCACAGATAAGCTCGCCCGCCACGTTCCAGTTTAAACTGTTGAACTCCCTTAGAAAAATGCAGGAAAACAGCGTACCAAACATCGGAGTTGTGCAGCCAAATATGGCAATGCTGGAGACCGGATTGTGCTTTAGCAGATAACCCCAAAGCGAGTAGGCCGCGGTTGAGACAAAAGCCAGATAGAACAGGATCCCAAAGCCCGCGGGATGGGGTGCTGGAACATGTCCGCCGAGCGACGCACCGCCAAACAGCATGATTAGTCCGCCAAACAAAAACTGATAGCCGCTTAAAATGAGTGGGCTGAACTGGCCAGACAGCTTTTTTAACAGGCATACCGACATGGCAGCAAAAAAAGTCGAAACCAGAACAAGTCCCTCGCCTAAAAATGAAAAGTTCATTTGCCCGTTGAGGCTGCCGACATACATCAACAAAATACCGGAAAAGCCCAGCAGACATCCAAACAGTTTGATTGCGGTGAAGGACTCCTGTCTAAACACGAAGCAGGAGAGTAAAAAGGCAATAAAAACATTGGAGCTTTGTACAAGACTGGCATTGACTCCGCTAGCGTTAGAAAGCCCAATATAATAAAAAGTATATTGGCCCACTGTTTGAAACATTGCAAGACACAGTGCGGTTTTAAGGGCTTTTTTGTCAGGCGGTGAGAAGCGGCCGGCCATCAGCGAAAAGACAACGATCGTGCCCAATCCGGCCAGCGAAAAACGCAGCCCCGCAATAAAAATTTGGTCGGCAAAAGCGTCTGCCGTGATTGAAAATAGCCCCATGCTTATTTTGGTAAACGGTACAGCGCTGCCCCAAAGGGCACAACAAAATAATGCCAGCGAAACTCTACGCAAAGCAGTCATGCCAGACCTCCAAAAAAGGACGAACCGGTGCAGGAGAGGGAAGATGTTCACCCAACAGCTTTTCCATCCAGATCATATCGTACCAGGTATCAAACTTATAGCCGCACTTATGAAAATGCGCAACTGTTTGATAGCCGAGTCGTTCGTGAAATTTGGGGCTGTCAGTGGTTAAGTGTGCATCATCGCCTGTGGGGTATGCAATGCAGGCGTTCAAATTTAATATGTTCTGGCAGCGTAGCACTGCCGCAAGCTTTTCATAAAGCACCCGACCGACACCGCCACCGCGGCAGTTCTGGGAGACATAGATGCTGGTTTCAACCGCCCGATCATAGGCGGCCCGGGTTTTGAAGGCGGCAGCATAGGCATAACCCACTATTTGACCATCGCGCAGCGCTACCAGATAAGGGTAGCGGACGAGTGTATTTCGGATACGCTCAGCAAATTCCTCGACGGAGGGAACGGTGTATTCAAATGATATCGCGGTGTCTCTAACATAGGGTGCATAGATTTGCAGCAGCACCTCGGCATCTTCTGGCGTAGCGGGTCGGATAAGAACGGGTTGTGACATACACAAAACTCCTCATTTTCGCATTGATTTTGGCAAAATTAGTATAGCACAGTGCATTAGCCATGTAAAATAGTGCTTTTGCTTTGGTGCTATTTTTTTATGTGATGAGAGTGATGTGGATCTTTAAACGATATGATAGAAGTAATGATGTATTATCTCAATTCGCCAACATTATAAAACAGAAAATAGCTGAAACATGGAATATAAGGAAATGGTTTGTTTTATACCAAAAAATGCGTTATAATAACCCTAGTTTTTCCGAAATTATGTAAATTTTATCGTCCGGGGATTTTATTTCAAAAGCAAAGCAAAAGGGAATATTATGAACAATATTATCAGATATAATCTTGGCGAGCTGCTGCTTTGCCTTTCAAACGCGCAGGACCTGATATCGCCAATGTTAGCCAGCCATCAGCAGCAGGTGGCCTACTTATCATATCGGTTAGCAGAACAATTGGGGTTGTCTGTACAGGAACGCAAAGAGATTTTTCTGGCAGCACTGGTGCATGATATCGGCGCACTTTCAACAAATGAGCTACTATCCATTACCGAGCATGAGCCGATTACTGCCAATAACCACGCCTTTAAAGGCGCGTTGCTGCTGGAGGGATTTAAGCCGCTGCGATCAATTTCCAAGCTGGTTAAATACCACCATGTGCCGTGGTCCCACGGAGAGGGTTTGCATTTTAATGGAGAAACGGTACCGCAGTATAGCCACATTATCCATTTAGCAGACCGTGTCTGCACCGGAATACAAAATCCAAAGCATAATGTGCTTTCTCAGCTGCCACAGGTGCTTGATGGGGTCAAACAGCGTTCGGGTAGGCTTTATGCGCCACATTTTGTTATCGCGCTCAACAAGCTTAGTAAAAAAGAGTATATCTGGCTTGACCTGATCTCACGCGACCCTGTACAAATGCTGCCAGCGCAGGAGCTATTTGATAGCTTGACGCTGGATATTGACGATATCATCGATTACGCTATTCTATTTTCGCGCGTTATCGACTTTAGAAGCCGTTTTACTGCATGTCATTCCGCGGGTGTCGCCAAGGTCGCTGAGTATTTGGCCAATTTGATCGGTTTCTCCCCAAATGAGCGAAAAATGATGTTGGTAGCTGGATACCTGCACGATTTGGGGAAGCTCGCCATCGACAACAAAATTTTGGAAAAGCCAGATAATCTTGAAACAGATGAGTTTAACACAGTGCGCGCACACACTTATTATACATATATTTTGCTCGATAAAATTCAACAATTTGACGTTATCAAAATGTGGGCGGCATATCATCATGAGCGGCTGGACGGTAAAGGCTACCCCTTTCATATTAGCGGAGAGGAGCTGCCGTTGGGGTCTAGGATTATGGCAGTTTCAGATGTTTTTACAGCTATTACAGAGGATCGCCCCTACCGAAAGGCGATGTCAATGGAACAAGCCATCAAAGTACTAGACAATATGGTGGAAGATGGGGCTCTGGACGGAAACGTCGTGAAGATGGTGACCGATAATTTTGCCCTTATCAATGGAATCCGGTCAGCCTCACAAAAAGTGGCCGAAAGGCAGTATAGGAATTTCCTTGGCATACTTCCTGATAACAAAAAAGACCATGGGCTAATCACGCTCTAGGCAACGTCTAATGATGAATAATTTTAATACGTTTGCCAAAACAAGGCAAGCTAAGTATTTGTAAGTTTTAAATAAAAAACCACCTTGCATTTACCTTTAAATTGCGGTATAATTAATTAGCAATTTATATTATGCAGGTATGGTGTAATGGTAGCATCTCTGCTTCCCAAGCAGATCGAGCGGGTTCGAATCCCGTTACCTGCTCCAAAACAAAAACCGCTCTAGAATCACATTCTGGAGCGGTTTTTGTTTTGATTTGGCCACGCTTTTGACCACATAAAATATCTACTAAGACTTATCATACTGAAACACAACGTCACTCACACCTGTGACTGTGCACGATAGATCAGCTCGGATAACTTGGCTATTGCTTCGATACCCGCGGCATCGCTCGACAATTTTTCACTAAATGCCGCAATAATATATCTTCTACTATCAGGTAGGGTGAAAATTCCCACATCGTGTTGAATGTTGGTCAGGTCACCGGTCTTGTTTGCGACTAGAACGGTATTCGGCTTAAGGTTGCGGCGATCTTCTTCGCTGGCCCAGCTGGGAACGGCAGGAAGTAGGGCAGGCAGCTTGTTGCGGCATTGCTGCTTTTCCATAATTGAAATAATCGTCTGACTGATTTCAGGGCTGACAAACTTGCCCTTTGCAATACGAGAAAGCAGGCTTCCAGCGTCTTGAGCGCTCATGTAGTTGTTTTTACCCTGACGGATCGCCTCAAAATCGAGCATTTTCCGCATCAAACGGGTTTGATTGAGCCCCATCTCCTCACAGAAAGCGGCGAAGCGGTCAAGCCCGATTATGTCCATGATCTCATTGGTGGCGGAGTTGTCGCTCAGGACGATCATCAGCTTAGCCATTGTTGCAACGGTCGGATGGTAGTATTCATCAAGTTCACAGAGAATCCCAGTTCCGCCTACGCGGTTGAAAGGCGTAATCGGGTGCGGCTTCTCCCATTCCACACGCCCCTCGGTGACATCACGCAGAAGCAGTGCCAGCATCGGAATTTTAATCACACTGGCCGAAGAAAAGACGTGTTCGGGATTGTGCTTGAAAATTTCTCCGCTGCTCAGGTC
>JAEWNU010000222.1 GCA_023456995.1 Bacillota bacterium | reverse complement strand
AAGCCGCCTTACATCCGTGTGCTGGGCTTCAACGCACGCGGGCGCGAAATTCTCTCCCGAATGAAGGAGACCGCCACGCTGCCGGTATCGGATTCTCTGGCTTACTTGGGCCGCGTCAACGAGGTGTGCGCCGCCTTTGTCGAGCTGGAAGCACGCGCGACCGATATGTATCTTTTAGGGCTGCCGGTCATCCGCCCTTGCGGCTATGATTATGTGACCGACAGTGTACGCAATATATAATTTGCAACGTTGTTAAGACGAAAGGAAGAAAAGCTATGAATTCCGTATTAATGCTTTTAGATAAGAACGCCAGAATGTCCTATGAGGATATTGCCACAGCTACCGGCAAGACCGTTGCCGAGGTGAAGGCCGAAATCAAGGCCTATGAAGAAAACGGCACCATCAAAGGCTATACCGCCCTTATCGACTGGGAAAAAACCGACCGCAACTATGTAACAGCGCAGATCGCGGTCAAGATTCTACTAAACGGCAAAATGGGCTTTGACGATATCGCCGAACAGCTGGCCAGCTTTGAAGAGGTTGAGGCAGTGACGCTGATGAGCGGCGCTTATGACCTCTCGCTGACCGTTTCGGGCAAGACCTTCCAGGAGGTTGCCATGTTCGTCGCTTCGCGTCTTTCTCCGCTTGAAGGGGTGCAGTCTACCTCCACGACCTTCCTGCTAAAAACCTATAAAGAGCGCGGCATCACCACCAAAAAGGACGTTGATATTCGGGAGGTGCGGGTTTGATTGATTATAACAAAGTGCTGTCTTCGACAGTTAAAGAGATAAAGCCCTCCGGTATACGACGTTTTTTTAACCTTGCGAGTGAAATGGAAAACGTCATCTCGCTTGGCGTTGGCGAACCCGATTTTAAAACCCCGTGGGCGGTTCGCCGCGCGGGCATTCACGCCCTTGAGTCAGGCAAAACATGGTACACCGCCAACGCGGGCATGATCGAACTTAAAAACGAGATTTCTAAGTATATGGCCCGCCGCTTCCAGCTCAATTATAAGCCCGACGAGCTGTTTGTTACAGTGGGCGGCTCTGAGGCTATTGATATGTGCATCCGCGCGCTCGTCGAGCCGGGCGACGAAGTGATGGTGGTCGAGCCGAGCTTTGTGTGCTATTCGCCGATCGCCGCGCTCTCCCACGCCAAGGTGGTGCCGATTGCCACCAAGGCCGAGAACGGCTTTTCGCTGACCCCCGAGGAGCTTAAAGCAGCTATTTCGCCCAAGTCGAAGCTTTTGATCATGCCGTTCCCCTCTAACCCAACCGGCGGCATCATGACCAAAGAACAGCTTGAGGCGATTGCCGAGGTGCTCCGTGGTACCGATGTCATGGTGCTTTCTGACGAGATTTACGCCGAGCTGACCTACGGCGGCGTCAAGCATTTTTCGCTGGCGAACATCCCCGATATGTGGGAGAGAACCATCGTGGTCAACGGTTTCTCGAAGGCCTATGCCATGACCGGCTGGCGCTTGGGCTATGCCTGCGGCCCCAAGCCGATCATCGACCAGATGCTCAAAATTCACCAGTACGCCGTGATGTGTGCGCCTACCGTCAGCCAGCTTGCCGCTATTGAGGCGATGAGAAGTTGCGATGATGCCATTGCCGAGATGCGCGACGAATATGATATGCGCCGCCGGATGCTGGTTGACCGCCTCAACGCGATGGGGCTGACCTGCTTTGAGCCCAGAGGCGCGTTCTACGTCTTCCCGTGTATCAAATCCACCGGCATGACTAGTGCCGAGTTTTGTGAGCAGCTCTTAAACGCCAAGCGGGTTGCGGTAATTCCGGGCGATGCGTTCGGCGAATGCGGCGAGGGATATGTCCGCATTTCCTATTCCTATTCGATGGAGCATATCATGACGGCGCTGGAGCGCATTGCGGAATTTTTGAAGGAAATCAAATAGGATGACAGAGTCAGTTACTGCAAAGGCTTTTGGAAAAATTAATATGACCCTTGCGATCACCGGCACGCGTGATGACGGCTATCACACGCTGTGCTCGGTGATGCAGAGTATTTCGCTTTGCAATGTGGTCAAGGTTTTTAAAACCGAGGGCGGGGGCGTCACGCTAATTTGTGACGACCCCGCTTTGCCGACCGATGAACGCAACACCGCCTACCGCGCAGCACAGGCTTTTTTGTGCTACGCGGGGTTGCCGCGGCGCAGCGGAATTTTTGTCAAGCTGCAAAAACAGGTGCCGTATCAGGCGGGTTTAGGTTCAGCCAGTGCCGACGCGGCAGGGGTTCTTGCCGCCTGCAATGTGCTGTTTGAGCAGCCGCTTTCCCAGCAGCGCCTGTTGGAGATTGGCGCAAAAATCGGCGCGGACGTACCATTCTGCCTTACCGGCGGCACCAAGCTTGCCGAGGGCATCGGCGATGTTTTTACCCCGCTGCCCAGCTGCCCCGATTGTACGCTGCTGATTTTGCACCCCGGTGAGGGCGTATCCACGCCGGAGGCTTATCGCCGGTTTGACGCGCTGCAAAATCCGGTTCAGCCGCAAGCAGCCCCCATGATTGCGGCGTTACATAGCGATGATCTGAATCAGATTGCTGTGGCGTGTGGCAATGTGTTTGAACAGTGTTGCCCCGTGGCGGCGGTCGCCGAGATGAAGG
>JAEWNU010000221.1 GCA_023456995.1 Bacillota bacterium | reverse complement strand
GTCTTGATATTATCATGCCAGCTTTTACGGGTATTGATTTAGCCAAGGAAATTCGTTCACATGATAAAAATGCGCCCATTCTATTCTTTACATCTTCGCCTGAATTTGCTCTAGAAAGCTATTCGGTAAACGCTGTAAACTATGTGCTAAAGCCGTTAACCAAGGGGAAATTCTTTGGCACAATGGACATGGTTTTAGAGCGGATGACCGTTGAGCGTGATGATGCCATTATTGTAAAAAGCAATGAAGGCATCCAGAAAATCCTGCTTTCCAGCCTTGTGTATGCAGAGGTGATGGGCAGAAGTGTCTTTTATCATCTTATATCTGGCAAGGTGGTAAAATCCACTGAATCGTTTGCATCCGTCACTGAGAATCTGCTTACGCATCGCAGCTTTATGAAGCCGCATCGCTCCTATATTGTCAATATGCGATATATCGATACCATTGAAAATAATAAAATAACGTTGCAGATGCTTTCATCTGTTCCTATTGCCCAAGGAAAATCGCGTGAAATGAAGGAATACTATCTGGCTTTTCAGATGGAGGAGGAGTAAATGCCAAGTTTAGTTATCACCAACTTTGGCTTTGTTCTCTTGTTCGGGATTTCGCTGTCAATTTCTTTTGCCGATATTTCATTTGAAAAGAATTTTAATCAATATTTATTAATATCTGCTGCGTTTGGAATCCTCCAGATTATTGTTTATTTTTGCTTTGGCATAACGTTTTTATTTAAATCCTATCCGATTTTAGTTCATCTGCCCCTTTTCCTACTGCTTAAATTTTACTATAACAAAAACGTTTATGTCGCAGGAATCTCTGTGCTGTCCGCTTATTTATTTTGCACACCACGAAAATGGGTTGGAACATTTATGTCCAGTTTTTGGGATTATAATATACATATTTCTTATATCATTCAAATATTGATAACTATTCCCCTTATGCTGATCATTATGAAATATATTTCACCTTATGTAGCGCGCTTAAAGTTTGAAGATGACAAAATTCTAAAACTTTTTATTGCAGTGCCTCTTATTTACTATGTAATCGAATACTGTATTACTGTTTACACCAATTTGCTTTACGAAGGCGGAGCCGTCATCGTTGAATTTATGGATGCCGCGGTGGTTATCATTTATTTCATTTTCTCAATAATCTATCTCAAAACGCTGTATGAGAAAAAAGAAATCGAAATTGAACAGGCTTTATTAGTCATGATGGCCAACCAATCAAAAGTTGAGATGGAAGCACTGCGGCAATCTCAAAAACAGGCGGCCATTTATCGTCATGATTTAAGACATCATCTTAATTATCTAAGCACCTGTATTTCTGAAAATAATAGTAAAGACGCGCTTGCATACATAGCAGAAAGCTTTAGAGAAATAGATTGCACAAACGTTATTAAATATTCGGATAACGAGTCTATAAATTTAATTATTTCAGCGTATGTTGCCAAATCCCAAGAAAAGAATATTTACAACGAGATCAAAATTACAGCTACAGATTTCGATAGGTTTGCTATGTTAGATTTGTGCAGTCTTCTTTCAAATGCATTTGAAAATGCGATTCACGCTTGTGAAAAAATCTCCAACAAGGATAATCGTTATATAAAGCTGCGCATGTATACAAAAAACAATAAGCTATGCGTCGAAATACGCAACAGCTATTGGGTAGAGCCTATTTTTGAACAGGGGCTTCCGATATCAAAGGAACAAGGGCATGGCATTGGTACAAAAAGCATAACGCATGTTGTGGAAAAATATGCAGGACTATATCAGTTTTCGGTCATAAACGGTGAATTTATATTTCAATCGACCATGTAACAAAGTAATTATATTCTTTAACCTACCCTCTTTGTTATTATTGTACAGCTAGCACATTGCACTTTATTATAGCAAAAGAGGTTTATGATTCTTTTTTACGACGTGAATTTTATTTAACTGTTCGCCTAATAAATCGATTGGGCACTATAAAAGCGGCGGAGGACACTCGTCCCCCGCCGCTTAAGATGCATTTTATATCAGTCTTATACTATGGCTATAGCTTCAATTTCACACAGCACACCTTTGGGTAGCTCTCTCACCGCCACACAGCTGCGGGCGGGCTTTGAAAGAAAGTACCCAGCATATACCTCGTTAAATGCGGCGAAATCCGCCATATCTGCCAGGAAACATGTGGTCTTGACCACACTTGCAAAGCCTGTGCCGGCTGCATTGAGCAACGCACCCACATTTTTGCAACTTTGGTGTGCCTGTGCAGTGATGCCGTCCGGCACGGTCCCCGTAGCGGGATCCACCGGAATCTGACCGGAAGTAAATACAAAATTCCCCGCAACAAAGCCCTGAGAATAAGGCCCAATTGCACCGGGCGCATCAGTCGTTTTAATCTCTTTCATGAATTTACTCCTATCTGTTTTGTAGGGCAGAGGCAGGTGATCGCTTCAGCGCACGACCTCGGTACCTTTTTTGCGCAATACAACTCCTGAGCGGTTACCCGTGTGTTTGCCGTACCCCACAGTGACACCGCCGTTTACCAACACATATTCGATACCCTCAGGAAACTGCACCGGATCTGTGAAGGTACCCTTGTCGATAACGGTCTCGGGGTTAAAGATGGTAATATCGGCACAAAAGCCCTCAGCAATTCGACCCCGGCCCGTCATATTGAATGTGGCAGCAGGCTTACCTGTCATTTTGTATACAGCTTCTTCGAGTGTCAATGCTTTATCCTCGCGTACATATTTACCCAAAATGCGCGGGAATGCGCCATAGACGCGGGGGTGAGGTTTGCCACCCAACAATCCGTCTGTGCAGGCATTCATCTCAGGGCGTTTCATAAAGCGCTGCACGTGCTCCTCAGTGCCGTAAAAGTCTACCATGCCCACGGCGTTCTGCTCTTCCAGCAGCAGGTCAAATGTGGCTTCGTACGGGTCTTTTCCGCGCAGTTTGCCCAGTTGCGTCAGAGACAACCCCACGGCATCCTCGTTCTTCTTAATCTTTACACTGGTCACAAAAATCTGGTCAAGCCCGGCGAATTCTACAAAGTTATCCCAGCCGGGGATGCCGTGCTCAATATCGTACACCATCTTTTTACGCAGCTCAAGGTCAGCTAAGCGCTCCAGTACCTTGTTGGTACCACCATCGTGCACCCATGGGGGCAAGATGACACCCAGCATGGTGCTGCCCGCCACATAAGGGTATTGGTCAAAGCTGACGCGGATGCCCTCTTTTGTTGCTTGTTCCAACAGCTCAATTACCTGTTCAATCTTGTCCCAGTTCTTTTTGCCGCACACCTTAAAATGTGAGTAGTGGATCTTTACGCCGGATTCGCGACCAATTTTGATGACCTCTTTCATCGAATCGAGAATCGTGTCGGCCTCACTGCGCTGATGGATCACAAAGCTGCCATCAAATTCAGCCACCACTTTGCACATCTCAATGATCTCTTTCGATTCGGAATATGCGCAAGGCATGTAAATCAGGCCCGTGGAAAGACCGATAGCGCCCGCTTCCATCTCACGGCGAGTGATAACGCGCATTTTTTCCAGCTCTTCGTCGTTGGGCAGACGGTTCTCAAGACCCATGGCCTCCATGCGGATGTTGCCGTGGGGTACCAGATAACATTCGTTCAAGCCTGGCTTTACGGCGTCAATCATTTTAAGATAACCCTCGGTGTTTTTAAACGTCCAGTCAATGTTGTCCGAGTCACCATCAAGACCGGCCAGATTCTTACGCCAAGGGCTGATATATTCCAGAGGTAGTGGTGCTAGGGAGATACCGTCTTGCCCCAAAATCTCAGTGGTGATACCCTGCATCACTTTGGGCGTCACGGTGGGATCCAGCAGAATCTGCAAATCACTGTGGCTGTGTGTGTCGATGAAGCCCGGGGCCACTACGAGTCCGGTGGCGTCAATCACTTCCATATCATCTGTCGGAACGATGTCGCCAATGCGGGCGATCTTATCGCCTTCAATCAGCACGTTTGCCTTGTAGCGAGGCTGTCCGGTGCCATCCACTACGGTGCCGCCGATGATCAGTTTTTTCATTTGTTTCACCTCAATAAAAATTTTTAAAAGGAATCTCGGCCGCGGACGGAGAAAGGCCCACGGCCGCCGTAAAATCTATCAAACGTTTTCAAAGGGAATCTCAGGCGCAGGCTCAGCGCCCATTTTACGGTCGATTACTGAACACAGGAAGATGGCGATAAAGGCCACAATTCCGCCTGGAACCATAGCTGAGAGGCCCCATGGGGTGTTCAGCATATAAATCCACACAACGGCGACGGCGGTACCCAAGACAATGGAGATGAAGCCAGCACGCTTCGTAACATTTTTATAAAACAGCCCACAGATGAATGCAGCGAAGGGACCAGCGCTACGGAGTGCGAACGCACCCATCATGACGCTGATGATGTTGGAGGCGGAAAGGGCGATACTCAGACCCACGAGACCCACGATGACCATTGTCACACGGGAAATCCACACTTCCTTCTTATCGTCCTTGACGCCCTTGTTAATGTATGGACGGAACACGTCATTGGTAAACATAGTAGCCGTGCCGATCATATTACCTGAAGCACTACTCATGGTAGCAGCGACAACTGCGGCCAGTACAAGACCGGCTACAACGGCCGGAGCAAAGCGGATGGTCGCGTCAGCAAGGGCTGTTTTGTGCGCACCCCCTGCCGCATATCCATCAATGCACACATAGGCAGTAAGGCCAATAATGGCAGGAACGATGGCATATGCAGCGCTCAGCAGACCCGCAATAACAGAGCCGACCTTGGCGGATTTGCCATCCTTTGCGGAGCAATAGGTCTGCACGATTTCTTGTCCTGTCGGGAACGTCATAAAATACATGGCAATGTAACCAATGATCGTGGGTAGACCAATTTTAGTCATGCTCAACAAATCCATATCGCCACCCATAGCGTTGGCTTTTTCAAACAAAGAGGAGAAACCACCCACTGCCGGATTATTCACCACAATGAGCATGGCAGCTGTCATACCAATTGTGATGAAAAGCACATGCATCATGTTAGCGGCGGTAACGGAAGTAAAACCACCTACCATGGTATACAAAATTACAACAATTGTTGTAATGACAGCTGCTGTGCGAAAATCAATTCCCGTAACCACATTGATAATGGAGGCAGTGGCTATAATCTGTGCACCTGTGGCCATGAACAGCGCGGCGATGGAAGTAAAGGCCGTGAAAATATGTGAAGGTTTACCGTAGCGTTTACTAATGATCTCAGGCACGGTACTGGCGGAAGAGCGACGGAAGTACGGTGCAATGAAAGACACCAGTACGAAGCCGATGCCGGCAGCAATTACATACCAGCACGCTGAAAGGCCGTACTTGTATACGTTGGTGGCAATACCGGTTGTACTGGCGCCACCAGTATTGGCCGCGAACAGGGTACCGGCCAGTACGACGGGGCCAAGGGACTTGCCGGCCATCAAAAATTCATCGTTGCTTTGTTTCCCCGCTTTGGCCTTTTTACGCTGGGAGATAATGAGCCCCAGTGCCACGGTAGCCGCCATGTAGAGCAGGATGACAACCAGTGCAGTGATCTGTGTGCTGTTCATAATTATTTCCTCCCCTTTTCCCTTTTTTTGATTATTTAAGCAGCGCCTGCATGACGCCGTAATAACAATCGGTCACCTTGGCAAGCTGGTCAATCTCAACATACTCGTTAAGCGTATGGGCAAGGTTTTCTTGCGACGGTCCGAGACCAAATGTTTTGATGCCGGCTTCACCCGCATAATGGCTGCCGTTAGTGCAGAAGTTATACTGCGTGATGGAGGGCGTGTAGCCCATCTCCTTCAGCTGGGTGTAAACGTCCTGCACAAAGGCCTCGTCTTCGTCGTACAGCCATCCCGGGAAGAAACGCTCACCTTCAATTTCATTCCCCGTGTGGCACTTCTCGCGTCCCACGGCATAGCTGGCCTTTACTTTAAGCTGGGGGTCGTCTGTCATCAGTTTTTTTAGCAGCGCGTTGATGGGTGCCAGCACGCTCTCTTTGGTTTCTCCCACCAGCAGACGGCGGTCATAGGTAGCACGGCAGTACTCAGGCACCACCGAGGCGCCGGGATAGGGCGCGCTTTTGATATCCGTCAACTCCAAAATGCCGTAGCCAAGCACCGGATGATGCGTAGGCTCAAGGGTGCGGATAGCTTCGATGACCTTTGCCATCTTATAAACGGCGTTGATGCCTTTTTCAGGGTTGGCGCTGTGGCAGGGCTTTCCGAAGGTCTCAAGTACAATCTCGGCACGTCCGCGCTGGCCAATTTTTAGATTTAGCTGGCTGGCCTCACCGATGACCACGAAGTCTGGGTGAACAGCGCTGCTAATCTCGCGTGCAGCCACACCTTCAAAGCATTCCTCGTGCACGACGCCCGCCACGTAGATCTCTCCTGCGAAATCGCGCCCCGTATCTTTGGCGAAGTTTGATGCCGCACATGTCATGGCGGCAACAGCGCCCTTCATATCGGTCGTGCCACGACCATATATTTTTCCGTCGTGGACTTCGGCTGCAAAGGGTGGATACTGCCACTCGGCAGGATCGCTGACGGGTACGGTATCAATATGGCCGTCAAACAGCAACTTTTTGCCGGGCCTTTTGCCCTTGATACAGCCGATTACGTTACCATACCGGTCCATGGTCACGCTGTCAAAGCCCATGCGTTTCATGTTTTGTTCCAGTACGCCGGCCACTCCCTGCTCCTGTCCTGAATAACTCTGCTGGTGTACCAGCTCCTGGCACAGCGTTACAACAGCATTTTCCCGTTCTTTGTTCAGCATTAAATCATACCTCCAAGTTTGTATATGAGTTATTTCTGTTTGTTTCCATCACGGCTCGCTCGGATATCGACCATCCCACACGACGGCGCGGTAATTCTCACGGTCGGTGTCTCCTTCAGTACTAAAGCACAACACGCGGGAGCTCTCGTCAAGACCCAGCGCTGCTTTCACATCAGCCAGTTCGGGGTCTGTCATGACGGCAGCCACAAATCCTGCAGTAGCGGCGCCGCTCTCGCCTGAGATGACACGCGTGTCCCCCTG
>JAEWNU010000220.1 GCA_023456995.1 Bacillota bacterium | reverse complement strand
CGCTTAACGCCGTTTGGTTGTCATTCCCCATAGCAGAGGTTGTCTCGGTCACACTGGCGCTTGTGCTGTATCGGGGATTATACGAAAAAGAGATAAAACTCATGTAATGGCAAAATAAAACGCGGGTGCATTGCAACCGCGTTTTTTATTTTTGTTAAGCTATGGAATCATTAAAGTTTACAGACTTGTCGTGCGGAAGCTATGGCGTCAAGAACTTTCTGTGGGATGGGTGCAATGTCAAACGACGGTCGCGCGATAAAAAACCCCTGAACATATTCCACACCGCCTGCAATGACCGTTTTAAGCTCTGCCTCAGTTTCAACACCTTCAGCGAGGACGGCAACGTGGTGCTTTCTGGCGGTTGATACAATGGTTTTGAGGATATCCTGACGGTTTTGATCTTTATCTATGCCGGAAATTAACGAGATATCGATCTTTATTAGTTTGGGTGCAATATACTGCAGTGCGGCTTCATTGTTGTAACCTAAACCATAATCATCAATGGCTAGTAGTCCTTTCCAGCGGTGGAGAAACTCCTTTTTTAAGTGGATGCAGTCCTGGTTATCCCGCCCGCTGGCCGTAATTTCAATTGCGATGCGGTGCAGATAAGGTGCAAAGCGCCGCTCAAATGCCAGTAGATCCGAATAGGTCATAATTTGGTTGCTGATTGAATTGATAAAAACTTTTTCGTCTTTTCCGATAGCCTGTTGCTCTATGTGTGAGATAAAGGTTTCCATGCCACCATAAAATGAAATATTCTCCAAGTGATAGAGCTTGGAGTGCACTTGCGCCATATGAAATACGTCATAGGGGGAGTAGTCTCCGGCGATCTGCGGGCGCATCAGCATTTCATAGCCGTATACGCTGCCGGTTTTCACTGATAAAATCGGCTGTAGAGCAAATTTGAAAAGTGCGTTGTCAGTGAGCTGTTTAATGGTTCCATAACCGTCTAACACGCTGACGGATTCATGATATAAAACGTGGTCAAACTCTCGACAACTACCTTTAATATCGTGTTTGACGTTATACATTGCAAAATCGGCAAAACGTAAAAGCTCATCACCCGAAACGGTGTCGGTCGGATACCAAGCCAAACCGCTTGAAACGTCAATTGGACAGGTACTGCCATCCGGGAGCAGCAACTGTTTTTGCCTTATAACATGGCGTGTTTTATCCAAAATATTTCTGATTTCATCTTTTGAGGAATAGCCGTACAACAGCGTGTAAAACTCGTCGCCAGAACGCCTGGCTACCAGTGCGTTGTGCTGGGCGATTTCCTCAAGACACTCGGCAAATGCTTTGATATAGCTGTCGCCAAAATCATGCCCGTAACTATCATTGATTCTTTTCAAGTTATCAAGATCCCACATTACAAGTGCTGCGGTCTTTAAATTGTGCAAATTAAGCAGCCGCATTAACTGGGAACGGAATGCACGTAGATTATAAAGGTTCGTCAGCGGATCATAATCGCGCTCATATTCCATTTTTTGTTTGGCCAAAATATCATCGGTAATGTCGGATACAGCACCCAAAACCTTTCCATCCTGCTCGGTGATATTGATCTGCATCCAGTGCGCTTTGCCCTCATGATCAAAAAGCTGAAATATCATTTCACTCTTTTCAAAAATATAAGGACTTAGCGAAAACATGCGCTTTTCAAAATCGCTGCGCTCAAGATAGACGTAATCTTTCTCAGGCTGCTCAAACCAATCGAGGATGCGGCATAGGTTACTTGAGCAAAATACTTGGCTTCGGTTGCGGTCGTATTCAAACACTCCAACAGAAATCTGGGTCATGGCAAATATTAGAGCAGTTTTTTCAGAAGCACTCACAACAGCATGGCTCAGAGACTCAAACGAAATAGCTAACTCATCCAGCTCGAAGATATTGGTCTTTTTAAGGTGAATACACCCGGTGGGATCGCTTTGTTTAATACTTGTCACTAGTGAGTAGATAGGACCAGTAACCATCTTGCTGATAACCAACATGCCTGTTATGCCTAAAAACAATGAGAAGAAGAATGCGACATAAGCCTGAACGCGAATTTTATTGGAAAACAGCAGTAGGTCATTTTGATCAACCATACCGATAACGACCCACTGGTCATTATAGAACGGTTTATTTACCTTATAAAGGTCAAAAGGGTAAACGGCACCAACTATGGGGGCATTGCTTTCATTATCAAGGAAATAGACATTTTCGTGCTCGGATTTTGATATAGAGATGGTTTTCGCACTACCAAATTGAGACTTAAAAAGCGGCCCACTGGTAAAAACCTTGTGATAGGAATGCCCGCCGTCTGATGAGACGCCAATAAAATATGAAGCGTTCTGGTTGCCGCTAAGATTGTTGTAACGCATTTTGGAGACAAGCTGACTTTCGGATAATTCCACACCGAAAACCCCGATAACCGAGCCGTCTGAAGTGATAAGCGGTACCGAATAGGTAATGATGTTAATATCATTGTTGCTCAACGAAAAACTTGTGCTCCAATGACCGAAATCCGCACTTTGACCGCCGGGGTTGGCTTTAGCAGCATTTAACGGAGCAAAGAAAAACTGAGATTGAGCATCCGTTTCATTTGAAAAAGTAAAATCTGCCGACCAGTAGCGATCCAACGAAATGCCAAGGCTTCTCGCAAGATCCGGCATTCCACGTTCCATCAAAAGATCGCTGTTATCGGTGGAACGGTTTAGGTTTCCAAATTGACGGATGTAAAATCCGGCACGTGAAAAAGAGCCTTGCTCAACCGTGTCAATGGCTGGACCATCGAGCACTAAAAAAACCCCGTTTGCCGTATGGCGGTGCAGAATGTCGACAAGGTACTCTGAGACATCCACAACAATTTGGCGGTTGAGCGCGGGAGAAGCAGATATCTGAGAACTTTCGGCACCATTTTTAGCAAGGGAATCATAAATTTTCTGCATTAAAAACGCTCTATCACTATCAAGAGCCATGCTTTTATGTAGGATATCACTTTGAATGTCCTGTTGCCGGTTCAGTACTTTTTCACTAAAAATGTCATATGCATTGGTTTCGATGCGGCTGATGATGTTATATTGCCAAAATATCAGTGAATAAATGATAGATTGCGCAATAATCACAGCCATCCCCGGCAGCATGATGCGTAAAAGGATGGTGTTTTTGCCGCTTTTTCTATTTTGAGTCTTTTTAGGCATTCACACTCCACCTTTAGTCTAAACAGGGCGAATGGCAGACCAAACGTCGGCCTACTATTATCCAACTGCCGCTTGGGACAGCGCTTGCTCAAAATCTGATAGCCACTGCTCAAAATGCGCATCGCTCAGAAAAGGCTCCAACGCGGCCTGACGGTCGACACCCGATTCTATCTGGGCGGTTATTGCGGCCCGATCATGATTGGCCTGAGCCTTCAGAGAATTTTCTACAATGTTTCGAAAGTCATAGCTATTGTTAGAAACAGCATTGGTAAAAAAGCAGTAATGGGCGGACATATCCATCCCAACTTTTAAAGTGTCTTCTACAATGGGCATTAGTTCAAGCTTTTCATTCACGACTATTGCGTCCAACAGGTTTCCGCTATTAGCAGCTTTTTGCACGGGGAAATATCCGGTACGGGCTGAAAAACGCATATTCTGCTGTGGTTCGGTAAGCCATTTCAAAAATACAACCGCAGCTTGCTCAGTGCGTTTGTCGGCCTTTGTAACAGCCATGCCGGCGCCCTGCTGAACCGCATAGTTTTCGCAGTTTTCAAAGTTGGGCAATGGGAGCACCTTGGCCGTAATGGGGTAGCGGCTCCCGTCCGCACGGGTGACGGTGCTCGGAAAATAGGAACAGCCGCTACTGGAACCGACCAGAGCAATGATATCGCCAGTTTTGGCGTCGTCGGTTCTGAAACGGCTAAGCGCAGTATAATACCCGCTAACATAGGGCACATAATAGTTATCCCACAAACGGTGTAGGATGCTCCGGTCAATATTTATTGATATCTCGCCATCTTTAGCTTGCATTAGCGGCTTGCCAAGTTGGGTGCAGCCTACCAGCATATAATTTGCCACCGAATCTCGTCCGAAAAATGCTTTGCCATCATTGGGAACTTCGGTCAGTGCATCGGTATATCGATAATATTTCTCGGCTGTGTCAGCAATACCCTCCCATGTGGTTAGATCTTGTTCGCTAATATTGCAAGCGGTTGCAAAGGGGGAGAAATCGGTCATATTCAACAGCAGAACTTCGGTAGATTTAGCGATAGGGAATAGCAGGATACTGTTTTCTCCTGCAAAGTTACCTTCCGAAAGGTAAGCTTCTAT
>JAEWNU010000219.1 GCA_023456995.1 Bacillota bacterium | reverse complement strand
TTCCCAACGACCCTCAGAGCCCGTTTGTAACCAGTGGCGTGCGCATCGGAACCCCCGCTGTGACTACCCGTGGATTCAAAGAAGCGGAAATGGCCTTGATCGCAAACTGGATTTATCGCACCGCCACCGACTTTGAGGCTACTGCCGAACAGACCCGCCATGAAGTCGAGGCACTGTGCGCAAAGTTCCCACTTTATCAGTAATCTCTCATTTATTTTATTCTTTTGCCGCCGCGGAATTTTGACGATTCCACGGCGGCTTTTAAAGTCTGGTTTACTTTTATCCCGTGGACAATCCCTTCTTTTTGCGTTAAAATAAAATTATATTTATTCAGACATTCCCATAATAAGCAAGATTAGATTGTGGTATACGTTGTTGTCTGACATCCTGATCACCTAGAAGCAATCTTGTTCAATATAAAAATAAGCTATACGCAGGGAGGAAAATTTGTCATGAACGCACCCCTCGCCGCCATGTTGCGCCCTAAAACGCTTGACGAGGTTGTCGGGCAGAGCCATCTGCTGGCGCCGGGCGCTGTGCTGCGCGCCATCGTGGACAGAGGGCAGGTACCCAATCTGATTTTTTACGGTCCCTCGGGCGTGGGCAAAACGACCGTTGCACGCATCATAGCGGCCTCTACCGGCAAGCTATTGCGGCATCTTAACGGCACCACCTGCGGTACCTCCGACCTAAAGGAAGTGTTCGACGCCCGCAACACCATTTCGGGTTACAACGGTATACTGCTTTATCTCGATGAGATTCAATACCTCAACAAAAAACAGCAGCAAACACTCTTGGAATATATTGAAGATGGCAGCGTCACGCTGATCGCTTCCACGACCGAAAATCCTTATTTTTACGTCTATGGGGCGGTTCTTTCACGCTGCACGGTGTTTGAGTTTAAGTCCGTACCACCACAGGAAGTCAAGCGCGCCGTGTTGCATGCCTTTAAAAAAGCGAGCGAACAGTATGAACAGGCATTCACACTGGAGGAAGGCGCCGCAGATTATATCGCTTCCAGCTGTGGCGGCGACGTGCGCAAAGCGCTCAACGCTGTTGAGGCGCTAACGCTTGCCTGCGCCGGTGGACATATCACACTTCAGGCCGCACAAGCGGTTTCCCAGCGCTCCGCCATGCGCTATGATCGCGACGGTGACGCACATTATGATATTCTATCCGCTTTTCAGAAATCTCTGCGCGGTTCGGATGAAAACGCAGCGCTACACTATCTGGCGCGCCTACTTGAAGCGGGTGATTTAATTTCCGCTTGCCGCCGTCTGCTTGTTTGCGCCGCTGAAGATGTTGGCTTGGCCTGGCCGCAGATTATTCCCATTGTCAAGGCTTGCGTCGATTCCGCCATGCAACTCGGTCTGCCAGAGGCGCGTATACCGTTAGCCAACGCCGTTATTTTGGTGGCAACCAGCCCGAAATCCAACACCGCCATCTGTGCGATTGACGCTGCCACGCAGGATATTGGACAGGGTAAGGGCGGAGAAATCCCCGACTCCCTGCGCGACGGACACTATGAGGGTGCCAAAAAACTCGGGCACGCGGCTGGCTATCGCTATCCACACGATTTTGGGGGCTGGGTGGCACAACAATATCTGCCTGACGCGCTTAAAGATAGAACCTATTACACTTTCGGTAACAACAAGACCGAACAGGCGGCGCTGGCATTCCGAAAAAAGCAGCGTGGAGAATAGTTGAATCGTTATAAATATATGGAGTTTTAATGAAATCACCATCTTAAGGAAATCAAACTTTTGGAATATGATTAGCTGGAACCTCGCAGTGCAATTCCGCCAAGATGAGCAACCTTCACACAGCACGATTATTGATCGGTTTGATATACAACCACCCCAAAATGCTTAAAACGTCCGAGGGAGGAACCGGCTTAAAACCGGTCCCTCCCTCTTCTAAATTCCTCTTCTTTAACGCCAGTTATTCTTCCTCTGCGAGGGCCTTGGCCTCGGCGATTACCGCCGCCTCCATCTGGCCCGGCAGCTGTTCATAGCGCTCAAAGCTCAACACAAAGCTACCCCTGCCTTGTGTCATGGAGCGCAGTGTGGTGGTGAAATCGTACATTTCGCTCATTGGCACTTCGCCAACAATCTCCTGTGTTCCATCTCCCCAAGGGTTCATGCCCAGAATACGTCCGCGGCGTTTATTGAGATCCCCCATAATGTCGCCGGTGTAGGTTTCCGGCACATAAACCTTTAAGGTACCGATCGGCTCCAAGATTACAGGGCCCGCCTGCGGAATACCGGCTTTATAAGCTACAGACGCAGCCATTTTGAAGGCCATTTCAGACGAATCAACTGGGTGATACGAGCCGTCGACCAGCGTGGCTTTAAGCCCAACCATCGGATACCCCGCCAGCGTACCGTTCTTAATGCAATCCTGTAAACCCTTTTCAACTGCGGGGAAGAAGTTTCTGGGCACCGAGCCGCCAAACACATTCTCGGCAAAGGTCAAGCCATCGCCCTCACAAGGCTCAAACTCAATCCACACATCGCCAAACTGACCATGGCCGCCCGACTGTTTTTTGTGCCTGCCCTGAACCTTAACTTTTTTACGAATGGTCTCGCGATAAGCAACCCGCGGTTTTTTGAGTTCGACTTCGGTTCCAAATTTGGTCTTTAACCGGCTGATAATAACATCAAGGTGCTGCTCACCCAGTCCGGAAAGCAACTGCTGCCGCGACTCAGCATCATGCACAAAGGTAACAACCGGATCTTCTTCGATTAGACGCAGTATACCTTGTGCCACCTTCCCCTCTTCACCCTTCTTTTTGGCCTTAATCGCCATTGTAAGGGTGGCAAGCGGATAACCAATTTCACGCATTGTCACAACCCGTCTGGGGTCGCAGAGCGTGTCGCCGGTAAGTGTTTCCGAAAGTTTAGCAACGGCACAAATATCGCCTGCCGCAACAGCGGAAACATCCTCCTGCTTTTTGCCGGTCACGTAGATGATTTTGCCCATACGCTCGGGGTTACCTGTTCGGGCGTTGATCGGTGCAATTTCGTTGGAAAGCTTGCCCGATATCACCTTAACATAGGAAAGCTTGCCGATAAATGGGTCGGCAACCGTTTTAAAGACATAAGCCGCCAACGGCTCTAAAATATCGCACTGGCATTCGACCTCTTCGCCATCAGCGGTCAGGCCGATTTCGTTGCCGGCGTTCTTGGCCGAGGGCATGTGATTAACAATAGCATCAAGCAGTGCATCGATGCCCTCCAGTGTCAGTGCGGAACCGCACACCACAGGGAATATCTTGCCTTGGCGGAGCCCTTCATTAATTCCAAAAATCATTTCTTCAGTGGTAAAAGTGCCACCGCCAAAGAATTTTTCCATCAGATTTTCATCGGATTCAGCCACTGCTTCGGAAATGATATTGCGGCACTCTTCGACAAAGCCGCCGACATTAGGCATAGAGCCCTGACGACGATTACCATTATCGTGTACAAAGGCCTTATTGGCAACAAGGTCTATAAAGCACTCGATGCCCTTACCCTCGGTATAGGGCACAATCATCGGGCAGACCTGCGGCCCAAAGGTTGTACGAAGCTGTCCCAAAACCTTATAGAAATCGGCATGTTCAGAATCCATCTTATTGATGAAGAACATCACCTGTTTGTTCTGCTCACGCGCTAGTTTATAGGCCTTTTCAGTACCGACCGTGACACCGCTGCGCGCAGAAACCACAATAACAACGCTGCCCGCAGCACGGATGCCCTCATACATGCCGGTGGCAAAATCGAATGCGCCGGGGGTGTCTATCAGATTAATTTTTGTATTATTCCACTCAACGGGGGCAATCGCCGTAGAAACCGAAACCGATCTTTTGGTCTCTTCGGGGTCAAAATCACAGACCGTCGTACCATTTTCTGTCTTGCCTAAGCGATCGGTTACACCTGCGCGAAACAAAATTGCCTCAGCAAGCGAGGTTTTACCGCACGAGCCGTGACCGGCAAGCGCAATGTTCCTTATCTTATCCGCGAGATACTGTCTCATTTTTCCTTACCCCTTTCAATATGCCGAAAAAGCTTTCAACATATTGTGTATTTTGCACAGTGATAGAACTATATGCCCCATCACTTATGTTTAATTATACTGGATTCACCCGAACCTGACAAGTCCTTTGGGAAAAAAAGGTGTTCAAATAAAAACTGTTCTTTCCTCTTAGCTTTTTTGCATATACATCATCGAGGTGAATTGACATGTTGATGTATGCCTTCCGTTTTAACAGACGGGTTCGCCGTTCCGCACTGCTGCTTTTGCTGCTGCTAGCT
Organism: Bacillota bacterium; assembly: GCA_023456995.1. GTDB lineage: Bacteria > Bacillota > Clostridia > Oscillospirales > Ruminococcaceae > Yanshouia. The sequence continues at coordinate 5,234 of JAEWNU010000219.1, read as the reverse complement.
GTGATGGCGGCGGGCCGGCTGGTGCTGAACCTGATTCCCGAAGGAAACGCCGCTCTCACTGGCGCAACAATTAAACGCCAAAGCGGAAAAACCGAGGAGCAGCGGCAGGAATTCCTTACGGCGCTCGGCTGGGTGGTCAACCCTGAACCAGATGAGGTCGTCGAGGTGATTATTCCCAAAAACTTTGATGATGTATACCAAAATTATAATAATATTCAAAAAGAGCAAGGTATGGATCTCTCACGCTACAAGGGCAAACGCTGCAAACGTTATAGCTACACCGTGCTTAACCACCCCAGCGGTGCGCAAACCGTACGATTAAACCTTTTGGTATGTGGAAACAAAATTGTCGGCGGAGATGTCAGCTCAATGGGCTTGGACGGATTTATGCAGGGGCTTGCCTTTCCTGCGGAAACGCCCACCGCTAAAGCGAGCTGACCAAATTGTACAAAATCCCCTCGCTGTGATATGATATCATAATTACAGCAGGGGGGATTTTTTTTGGCAGAAATTCGTTTGGACAAGCTACTCTCAACGGCAAAGGGGTTTTCACGCACGGACGCTAAACGGCTGCTGGCAAGTGGAGTCGTCTCCGTGGATGGTAAAATTGTTAAATCCGGCAATGAAAAAGCCGACCCGGCGCGCCAAACGGTGCTTTTGAGAGGCGAGCCCGTCCTTTTTAGTGAACATATTTATATCCTGATGAATAAGCCATTGGGGGTGGTTTCCTCTACCGACGACCCTAAAAGCCGAACCGTACTGGATCTACTTGAGCCCTCGCTGCGGCGCAATGGGCTGTTTCCCGCGGGCAGGCTGGACAAGTACACCGAGGGCATGTTGATCATCACTGATGACGGCGATTTTGCCCACCGCATTCTAGCGCCAAAAAAGCATTTGCCAAAAGTTTATGAGTTTGAATTAGATGCACCCATTGTCAATACCGCACTTGTGGAAAAATTCTCGCAGGGGGTTTATCTGGGGGGAGGAAAATATTCTTCACCCGCTATTCTTGAACCTCTGTCTGAAATGTCTGGCCGCGTAACAATTTTTGAGGGTATCTACCATCAGGTACGGCGCATGTTTGATCAAAACGGCGGAAAGGTGACCCACTTAAAACGGGTATGTATCGGAGGGCTAGCACTCGATCCAAAGCTTGCGCCAGGTGAAAGTCGGTCACTTTTGCCTGAAGAATTGGAAAAAATGTTTAAATTTTGAAATTCTATTTGACGCATCTTTTGCATAATGCTAAAATACGCATTAAAAGCGGGGTGTTTATATGGCATATATAGGAGCGATTGATAACTCTAGCCTGTGGCTGATTCATGATTTATTTCATTGCGGTTTTCTTGATCGTCTAATGCCTTTTATCACTGCGCTGGGCGATTTTGGCGGCATCTGGGTACTGATTTGCTTTATTTTACTTCTGCGCAAGAAGACCCGCCTGGCAGGGGTGACGATGGCGATAGCCATGCTGACCTGCTATCTCTTTGGTAATCTTTTTTTAAAAAATTTTATTGCGCGTGCACGCCCCTATACCGACGACCCGACTATTAAGCTATTGATTCCGCCAGATCGAGAGCTTTACTCCTTCCCTTCGGGTCATGCCATGTCCAGCTTTGCTGCGGCGACTACCCTGATGCTGTGGCGATATCGTTATGGTCTGGCCGCTATAGTACTGGCCGCACTGATTGCTTTTTCACGCATTTATCTCATGATGCATTATCCGCTTGATGTGGGTGCAGGTATGGCGTTAGGCATTTTATCGGCTATTATCGCCTGTCGCATTGTCAAATATTATGAGCAGCATCGGCGTTATCGTGTCAAAACAACATAACTAAAATGCATTAAACAAACCGGGCAAGGTCGATTGACCTGCCCGGTTTGTTGCATTCGGGCGAGCAATCCGGCGCACTTTGCGCGCCTCAACGCGAAAGTGGAGGCTCACCGCCCCCCTTACACGATTCCCCCGATGCTTATCTAACGGAAATACACTTCTTTTACAGGCTACTTTCCGGGCAAGGTCGTCCCCTCTTGTGTTTAGCAGTGCGCCACCCCAACCCAAAGACTTGTTTTATACCGGTATCACCTTTACAGGTTTAGTCGTCCTCGTGTGGTTCGTGTTCAAGACCGATATCACTGATCATCACGGCGCCAGTTGAAATGCTGCCTCTGCCAAATTTTTCGCGCACTGAGTCGATGGCTGTCTCAAGCCTTTGCCGGCGCTCTCGCTCTTCGGGCGGCGCACCGAAAAACGAGAGCTGCTCGGCAGCCTCAGTAGCGTCCACCAAATTGGTGCCTGTCACCGTCAGCGTGCGGATTGGAGTCTGGCCGTTCCAGCCACCTGCAACCAGCTTCATCGCCGCTTCTGTCAGCTCTGAAGATAATCCGGTCGGGTTTTGCAGCGGACACTGCCGTGAAGTAGTACGCATATAGGTATCTTTGATTTGCAGCTGCACAGTCCGGCAGCAAAGACCATACCGGCGCATTCGCGTGGCAACCTCATCGCAAAGCGCCGCCACACCGACCCGAATATCCTTAATGTCGGTCAGATCACGCCGAAAGGTCATACCGTTGCCTACCGATTTTACCTCGCGGGGGGCATCGGAGCGTTGAACCGCACTGTCATCAAGGCCATTGGCATAGTCATAAATCTGTCCACCCAGCTTTCCCAACCGCGCAGTGAGTTGCGCGAGGTTTGTGGCAGCCAGCTGACCGATGGTCTGGATATACATGTTCGCCAACGTTTTTTGTACGGAATCACCGACATATAAAAGCGACGAAACCGGCAGCGGCCAAATAATCTGCTGCCAGTGCTCACGGTCAATAACGGTAGTGGCATCCGGCTTTTTATAGTCCGAGCCCAATTTTGCAAAAATTTTATTAAACGAAACACCGACTGAAATGGTCAGCCCTGTTTCCTGCCGCACTTCGCGCCTGAGCTGATCGGCTATGTTGCCTCCGGTACCGAACAGCTGTTGCGATCCGGTGACATCCAGCCAGGATTCATCTATACCAAACGGTTCAACCTGATCAGTATAGCGCCGGTATATCTCGTTAACCAACCGTGAATATTTCATATATTCATCATGATGGGGACGCACGAGCGTCAGTTCAGGGCATTTGCGCTGCGCCTGCCAGATGGTTTCGGCCGTTTTGACACCAAACCGTTTTGCCTGCTCATTTTTAGCCAGAATAATTCCATGCCGGCTGTGGGGATCACCGCAGACGGCCATCGGCCCTGCGCAAAGCTCGGGGTTCAAAACTGTCTCTACCGAAGCAAAAAAACTATTGCAGTCACAATGCAAAATTACTCTATCCACGGCAATCACCTCCCTTTGCGAATCATTGTAGCATGTCTGGCGAGCGGCTTCAATCTTTTAGGCTTGCGCAAATTTGTCCTGTTTTATGATTATTCTGTAAAAACTTTATAAAATTAGATTTTTCAAGATGACAATATCCGTGCAAAACGTTATAATAAATTTATCTATTATTCGGGCGTTTTTGTACGTTCGTTATTAGCAGCTAAAAATGCGCAGATTTATGCCTGGCATATTAAAGGAGGATACGCAATGAAACTGACTTTTCTGGGAGCGACCCACGAAGTGACCGGCAGCTGCTTTTATATCGAGGCCTGTGGCAAGAAGCTGATCGTTGACTGCGGCATGGAGCAGGGCCCAAATTTTTTTGAAAATCAAGAAATTCCGGTCGCATCAGGCGAACTGGACTTTGTTTTGTTAACACACGCGCACATCGACCACTCCGGCATGTTGCCGCTGCTGTGTAAAAACGGCTTTAAGGGCGAGATTCATTCCACTGAAGCAACCGCCGATCTTTGCAACGTCATGCTGCGCGACTCCGCTCACATTCAGGAGTTTGAAGCTGAATGGCGCAACCGAAAGGCCCAGCGTGCCGGCCATGAAGAATATGTGCCCATCTACACAATGGATGACGCCATTGCAGCTATTAACTGTTTTGTGCCCCATCCTTACAACCAGAAAATTACTATTGCTGAGGGTATTGAGGTCCGCTTTATCGACGTAGGACATCTGCTGGGTTCAGCTTCTATTGAGGTGTGGTTGACCGAGGGGGATGTCACTAAGAAATTAGTTTTCTCCGGCGATATTGGTAACCTCGACCAGCCGATCATCAAAAACCCGCAGTATATTCCTGAGGCTGACTATGTCGTCATGGAATCAACCTATGGCAATCGAAATCACGGTGACCGGCCCGACTACATAACATCGCTCACCGAAATATTGCAAACAACCTTTGACCGCGGCGGCAATGTGGTTATTCCGTCCTTTGCGGTAGGTCGTACACAGGAGATGCTTTATTTCCTGCGCGAGATCAAGCAAAAGCAGCTTGTCACGGGCCACAATTTTTCTGTCTATGTGGACAGCCCGCTCGCCATTGAGGCGACAAACATTTTCCACCAGAACGGCCGGGAGTGCTTTGATGAGGCAACACTCGCCCTTTTAAATCAAGGGATTAACCCTATTAGCTTTGAAGGGCTTAAGATTTCTGTCACATCAGAAGAATCAAAGATGATCAACTTTGATACCGAACCAAAGGTGATTATTTCAGCCAGCGGCATGTGCGACGCGGGGCGCATTAAGCACCACCTTAAGCATAATCTTTGGCGCAAGGAAAGCACCGTTCTCTTCGTGGGCTATCAGGCGGTTGGCAGTCTTGGTCGTTCAATTGTGGATGGTGCGCAAACTGTCAAGCTTTTCGGTGAACCGATTGAGATTCACGCCGACATTAAGCAGTTGGCCGGCATCAGCGGACATGCCGACAAGAACGGCCTGCTGACCTGGATCGGACATTTTTCGCCCAAGCCACAGCGCGTATTTGTCGTGCACGGCGATGATGAAATTTGCACCGAGTTTGCTGAGGAACTGGTTTCGATGGGTCACACGGCTGTTGCACCTTATTCCGGTACTTGTTACGATCTTGCCACCAACACCTTATTGGTTGAAAAAGGCCCAATCCCCATCAAGAAAGATTATGCCGTGCGCCGCGCTGAAACGATGTTCACACGTTTGCTGGCCACTGGTAAACGGCTGCTTGATGTCATTGAGCACAACCGCGGCGGTACAAATAAAGATCTTGCGCGTTTTGCATCGCAGATTCAATCTCTTTGCGATAAGTGGGACAGATAATTTAGTTGATAAACACTGGGGCGCCGCAGAGATTTCTGCAGCGCCCCAGCCTATTTAAAAGCGTTATACAGC
>JAEWNU010000218.1 GCA_023456995.1 Bacillota bacterium | reverse complement strand
ATTCTATCAAATTATTCAATCTTTGTCTATTTTTATTAATAAAAAACCACGGATTTTTTAGGGGTTCAGCCGATTTTTTTTCAAGCAGCAGCCTTTCCTTCGAAATAAATTGATGCACCATTGCATTTTTAAGCATATTTCTGTGCTGTGCCAGCCGTTCTAAAAGCTGTGCGCGGTCGGTTGCGGCCAGCTCAGCGGCAGCAGTCGGTGTAGCAGCGCGCAGGTCGGCGGCTAGGTCACACAGTGTGATATCGGTCTCGTGTCCCACGGCCGAAATAGTTGGAATGCGGGACTGAGCCACAGCGCGCACCACCGGCTCTTCGTTAAAGGCCCAGAGATCTTCAACGGAACCGCCCCCGCGCCCGATAATCAAAACCTCGCTACGACCATCGCGGTTAAGAGTCGCAATCGCCGTGGCAATCGAGGCAGGCGCTTCCGGCCCCTGTACAACAGCAGGTACAAATAGCAGCTGTACCGTGGGATTTTTGCGCGCGATCACACTGATGATATCGTGCAGCGCGGCACCCGAATCGGATGTGACCACACCAATCGTCGCCGGATTAGACGGAATAGCACGCTTTTTACGCTCATCAAAAAAGCCTTTTGCAGCCAGCAGCTGTTTTTGCTTTTCAAAAGCAAACCCCTGTGCGCCTGCACCATCGAGCATCAGCTCGGACACCATCAACTGGAATGAGCCATCGCGCTCATAAAGGGTGGCCGCACCACGTGCTATAACCGCCAACCCGCTTTGAGGCATAAACTTTAGCTGCATGGCATTGCCAGCAAACATAACAGCCTTAATCGACGACATGTCATCGCGTAGCGTAAAGTAAAGGTGCCCCGAGCGCTGGTTAGCGGTCAGGGTACCAATTTCGCCCGCGACGTAGACCTCTTTAAGTCTAGGGTCGCCTTCGAGCTGTGATTTGACATAACGGTTTAGCTGAGAGACCTTTAAAATCGGCAGTTTCATACCTGCGCACCCCCTCCGATTTTTCGTGTCACGATCTCACCTGCGGCGAGTGCCGTAAGCACCGCAATACCCGCCGCATTGTCACAGGAAAATTCGGGCGGCGCAAAAATACCGTTGAACCGTCTTTCGACCTCGGCGCGGATAATTGTATTGGACATCACGCCGCCAGCAAAGACTAAATCGGTGCAGCCGGTGGTAGTTTTAGCGTTCTCAGCCATTTTCAAAAGCGCCGACAATATGGACAGCAGGCAGAATCGGGCGATATCCGCAGGTGGCTCACCCTTTGTCAGCATGGCCCGACATTGGTTTTCTATACCGGAAAGGCAAGGATTTTCACCCTGAAACGCCGATTTAATCTTAAAACTGCGCATGGATTGCTGCGCGAGCGAATCCATTGCGGGACCCGCTGGGAAATCCAACCCCAACATATGCCCCACCCTGTCCACCACCTGTCCAGCGTTCAAATCATTGGTGCTGTTCAATAGCTCAATGTCGGCATTTGGCAGCGACTTAACCCACAGACACTCAGTTGTACCGCCCGAAAGATGAAACGCTAAAAAGCTCTTATCGATTAGATCAAGCCGGTCGGCTCCGTAAAGAGCCGCCGCAACATGCCCCGCCTGGTGCGAAAAAGTATAGAGCGGCACGCCCATCGCTGCGGCTGCGGTTTCGGCTGCCATCAGCCCCGTTAGAAAACAAGGCATATAGGACCCTTCCACGTCGCGTGGGCGCATTGAAGCGCCAATGGCGGTAACTGGCTGATCGTCCTGCTCCCGCAGCTGCTTGATTAGCTCTCCAAGTGCCTTAACATGCGAAAAAACGGCATCGCTCTGCCGCAGTCCAACCTGACCCTGTGGCACGGGCAAAAGCCGTTTTTGCGAAACGACACCCCCCGCGCGGTAAATGGCGCAGGAGGTGGTATAGTTGCTGGTATCAATCCCTAAATATCCGCGCATGATTCATTCTCATCAGCCTCTTTATTCTTAACCGGCGCAGCTTCCTTGACAAAAGAACCCAACACGCCGTTGATATATGAAGCGTCGTTCTCAGTTGCATATTTCTTGGCCAGCTCAATGGCCTCGTTAATGGTGACGCGCACCGGAATATCCGGAAAATAGCTTAACTCGCAAATTGCCAGCCGCAGCACAGCCAAGGTAACTCGCGCGAGACGGTTAATTTTCCAGTTTGACAAGTATTTCTCGATATTTTGGTCAAGCTCGGCCTCTTTTTCGTCTGCTGTCAGTACCAGCCGACGCGCATAGTCATTAAGCTCAAGCGCACGGCACTCAACAGCCAGCGCAATAAGCTCGTCCATAGGTTCTTTGCGAAAGGATTTTTCAAAAATAAGCAGGAATGCAGCTTCTCGCGCATCTCTTCTCTTCATAGGAACGACCTCTCATGTAAAAATACAAAAACATACCCTCCTGCGGATCAGGCGGGAGGGTACCTCATTGCTGGTTTAAACCTGCTTTTCGCCGGTCTCGTATGCAATTCCCTCAACAATGATGTTGACCTTAGAAACGGTGATGGCAGTCATACTCTGAATGGTCTCTTTAACCGCCCTCTGCACCTTTTCGGAAACGACCGGAATTTTTACGCCGTGTTTCAAAATAAGATGTAGCGTAATATCTGCCATATCGTCATTGAGTGTGATATTGACAGCCTTCGGGAATGACCGCCTGGAAAGCATACCCTTAAAATCAACCGGCGAAGATGCAATGCTATGCACCCCTTCAACCTCTGATGCGGCCGTACCGGCAATGGTGACTAAAACCTCTTTAGAAATGCGCAATGTTCCGACTGCGCCTTCTCTTATTCTCTCATTCATCTATAAATTTCCTCCGTTGTCTTTTCAAATGCCGCGCAAATTCAAGGCCTTTGGCGGTGTAAAAAAACTGAAGCCTCTTACAAAGGGCGGTTGCCATCAGCGGCAAGCCCGATGGACATCATCCGGTATAGTAATTGCTTATCAGTTATTATACCACATTTTTGCTGCAAGACAACCAGATGATATAAAAATATCTGTTGTTCCCGCAAAAGTCCGTTGCCATAACCTAAGAATGTATCAATCAGGAGTACAAATGAGCTGATTGCGCATGTTGAGGCGCACTTTCGGTGCGCCTCAACATCAAAAAGGGTTTTAATATGCTTAAATTTAACTCCCCGTGTGGGCGAGCAGGATTGCTGCCGCTTTTATATTTCGCATCAACCAGCCGTGACATTATGCTTAGTTGACTTCAATAATGGCGATGTTCTCGTCAGGAATGGTGACCTCTTTGACGATGATATCCTTCATCTGCGCCACTTCGTTGGTGAGTAGGCCATTGGTTTTAACTATGACGTCGACGCGCTCGGTGTCATAATAGACCATACACTCTGTAAAGCCTTTAGCCTTTATTAGGTTTTCTATCTTGCCTTCCTTCTCAATTGCCTGTGCCATTGAGGTGGTTTTAAGCGCCAGCTCAGTTCGTTGTTCGGGGGTGATGGCATCGCTTTCGATGAGATTCTTTAGTGTCTGCACTGCTTCGTCACGAGTTTTTTGACGGCTGATTTTTGCTTCGGCAAAAAAGGCGTCAGCATCCTCGCCGATGTTAACATACTGAGAGTCGCCGTAGTTTTTATCCGTCTGTAGCGTACTTGTGGTAGGCAGCTCGAACCCGTCGCCGGAATATACCCAGTTGAGATATACCGCCAGAGACAGGCAGAGCACCAAAGCAGCCAAAATAATTTGTTTCTTGCCAACAATCATATTCATTCTAAACTTTTTCATTCGGATTGCCTCCCGCTTATTATTCTGCTGATTGAATTACGCATACCTGTAAGGATGTAACGCCCAACGCCGTAGTTACCGCGTCGGTTACGCGCTGGCGTATCACCGGATTACCGGCGCCGCTGCAAACCACCACCACACCCTTTACCCTGGGTGAAAGCTCGGTAAGCACCAAAGGCTTTTTGCCACCTGAAGAATCGACGAGGATATAGCTTTGTTCCCGGTCTTCCTTTTCCTGAACCTTAGAGGGGGCATCGCTGCCGTCCGCGTAGGTAAAAACGCTGTCGCCAGACTGTTTTTCGTCCGCAGCATACCGATATTCGACGCCGTTTTCCAACGTGACCATAACATGAACCGCGCCCACCCCTTTAATTTGTTTTAATATCTCAGCTAAACGCTGTTCAGTCTGCTGCGCATGAACGTCCAGCGAACCTACAACGTCCTGGGACACGTCGGCCTTGCCTTTGTTGTCAGGCCATAGACCGGTTAACATAATTAATAGCATACCAGCCACGCCCAACACCGTTAGCCACTTGGCCTGCTTTTGAGAAACACCGCTTTTTGAGAATAGTCCTTTGAAAAATTCAGACACTTCCATACTATTTCACCTCCCCGTATATAGCGGTTTGAACAGCTATACCTAAGAAGCTTTCAAGCTCCTTTTTAGTCTCATTTTGTCTTTGACTATCCTTCGGCTCCAAAAGAATATAGATTCCTGAAACTTCTACCGCGTTCTCCGATACGCTAAAGTCTATTCCGATTTCGCGTGGAAATATGCCAAGCATTTCTAATTTATTAGAAATCAGTTCGGTCATTTTGGCCTCAAACTGCGCTTTTAATATTTCATTGGTGTCAAGTGCCTCTATTGCCTGCTCCTGAACAGTCGACAGGTCTATTTTGGGTCTATCACTCAGCCAACCGGCAGCCGGCGCAATCAGGCAGAGCAAAATAAACATCTGTAAGATGTACCCCAATTGTTTTTTCTGTGATGATGGCGTCAAATTTTCAAAAATCGCAGCTATCATTGCGCTGACAAGAAGTGTAAAGGTCCATAGCTTTATATCGTTCATGTGCCTATTCCTCCGGTTAACGAGAGCATGACAGCTGTGGAAATAACCAACAGCATCATCATCGAAAGTAAAATTGCCGTCATAATCGACAGTAAGTTAGAAAAACCAGATAGAATACCCTTGACGGGCGACACAGACAACATTTCCCCTGTGATGGCAGCGATAGCGACAACAGCGCGCAACACCGTAATGTGCAACAACACCGGCAGGAAGGTCAGCACGGCTACCAAAATACCAAAACTGCCGACGCTCGCCTTTATAATTTGTAGACTACCCTGCATTGCAGAAAGTGCGTCGGTCAATACCGAGCCCACCACCGGGATAAAGCTGCCGACTAAAAACTTGGCAGTTTTAATAGCGGCGCCATCCGCCGCCGAGCTTAAAAAACTTTGGAGCGACAGCAGCCCGGTAAAAGCGGTCATAACCAGTACCAGCCCCCAGTTGATGATCTTTTTGATCGCACCGGAAATCATAACAATGCCATTGTTCTGCCCGATGCCCCCCGCTAAAGACAGCATCATATACGATTGGGTCAGTGGTAAGAATACGCCTGCGGCCAGCTGTGCAACGGTTTGCGCTGCCATCATAAGCACCCCGTGGTACACCGCCGCTGTGGCGGGTGCGCCGCCGGTAGCCACTACCGTCGCATACACCGGTACGTAGACCAGCATGAACTGTGCACAGGCACGGATGCTTTCCGCCCCCTGCTCGAGGCATTCAAGAACCGGCCCACACAGAATAGCGGTGATACTTAAAATTCCGATTAATCCAAACACACAGGAAGCCTGGGTCTTTTCGCCCAGTACCGACAAAATGGCACAAAGCAGCACAGCAGCGAGAATTGAAAACAGTTCTTTTTTATAGGTTGCCACCGTTTGTGCAAAATGTTTTGTCAGCAGATGCCAGAGAGCCTGCGGCGAAACAGTTAGCAGCTTCCCCATACTTAAATCATCCAGTGAGAGCTCGTCCGCCATCTCCTGTGCCGAAGGCGGAATCTGCTGCTGTAAAAGCTCCAAACCAAACTGATCGGCTAACTCTTCCACCGGAGAAGTGGCGAGACAATGCGTTGTTAGCAGCAGCAGAAAAAGAAAAACAAAGACTACTTTTTTCACGTCCCCGGCCCCCTCACGCAGAAAATATTTTGGTTGCCAGCCGCAACAGCTCGCCAAACAACGGCAGGCTCAAAGCAAGCAGACAAACCTTTCCGCAAAACTCCACCTTGCTACCAATGGCCGTTTCGCCTGCGTCCTTGCAGGCGTCGCAGGCCAGCTGGGTACAGACCGCAATTCCCAACGCCTTTAGTAATAGCGCCGAATATTCGGTATCCAACTGAGTTAGCGCCACCAGCTCGGTCATTTGCTCTACGACAGGGCTCAATGCATTGACGCCCCATAGTAACAGCAAAATTCCGCAGACAAGCGATAGCAGCAGCGCATATTCTTTTTTTAAATCACGCAATGTAACCGCCAGCAGCATTGCCATAAGAGCGGCGGCTACCACGGCAAAAAACTCCTGCATCACAGATTAAACACCGTCTTTACTGTTTCAAAAAGTGTGTTGATCTCGTAAATCATCATCATCAAAACTACAATCAAACCGGCTAAGGTCGTCATCATCGCCTGCTCTTCCCGGCCTGAGCGTATAAGTACCTGATTGAGTACCGAAACAATAATGCCTACAGCGGCAATGCGAAAAATTAAATCTACGTCCATCTTTTTCTCCTCCTAAAACAGTATGACAGCCAGAGAAAGTCCCAAAAGTGAGCCGAGTGTGGCCGAGAGCCGCCGGTTTTTTTCACAGGAAATGCGCGCCTGCGCGAGTATAGTATCAAGCTGCTCAGACAACAGGCTAAGCTGTCCGAGCTGCGTTTCAAGATCGCTTGTCCCAAGGATATCTCCTACTGATGCAAGCAGCCGACGTTCCGGCGGATCAAGCGGTTCGGCACTTGCATCCACCGCCTGCGCCCATATTGTTGAAAAGCTTGCCGGTCGGTCGTTCTTAACCGCTGCGGCAAGATAATCACAGCCGTATAGCACCGGATCGCTTTGCAATATCGTCAGAAGCTGCCCCGGCGGCGCCAATGTAAAACGCAGCGTATGGCGCAGCGTCAAAATAAAGGTACGCGCGCGCTCAATAGCCGAAATTCGCTGCTGATACCGTGCGCCGTGACAGATCCCACCAATTGTGCAGCTGAGCGCCAGAAGGGTCAGCCCCGTTATGCGCAGCCAGATCATCAACTGAAAACACCTCCCTAATGCTGGATGGGTGCGGAAATTCGCTTAGTACTGCTACTTTCTTAAAAGCGCCGGTGCCAAGCAGCAATTTGCCGGCCCGCCGACTTGCCAGTTCTGTTCGATCGCCTGCGTGGATGGTTGTGATAACCGAAACGCCGCAGTTAAGCGCATGAACCACTGCCTCCACCTCTTGCTCTGAGCCCAGCTCGTCACAGAGAATAACTTGCGGAGATAGATTGCGCACCGCCATCAAAAGCCCGTCCCCTTTGTCGTATCCCGCGAGCACGCAGCAGTTGTGACAAAAACCGCTGAGCTCTCCGCGCTCATCCACTACGACCACCCGATCACAGCCTTTGACCGCTCCGCCCGCCAACGAAACAGCTAAGTCGCGCAACACCGTTGTTTTTCCGCTTGCAGGCGCCCCTGCGATTAGAAGGCCACAGATTCCGCCGCTGAAAACTTCTCGCAGCAGCCTTTCCGCCACACCCCGGTAT
>JAEWNU010000217.1 GCA_023456995.1 Bacillota bacterium | reverse complement strand
GTTTGTATACTGAGCGGTGCAGCCTCTGGCGAACTCACCTCAGTTTTAGCAGCCACTTCCGGCTGAAACTGAGCCGGCAACACTTGGGCATTCTCCTCTTGGGTACGCTCTTCATCATTCGGCGAAGAAACAATCACCTCAACAGGTTTCTGAATACTAACTTCTACCGTCGCGGGAGGTGAATTTAGTGGCAGTATCTCTTCTTTTTTATTATTAAACGCAGCTTTATCAAAAGCATTTTCAGAGGACATCGCTGTCGGTAGAATCTTTTTATACATCAGCTCTCTGTCGATGTCTTTCTTCAAACGAGCCAATACTACATTCCCCTCTCGATTAGTTCTTCTGCAAAGTTTATATAATCCTGAGCGGCAGGGCTGGTACGTGAATATTTAAAGACGTTGATCTGCGCCGACTGTGCCTCGGATACGGCAACACTTGAGCGGATTTTTGTTTTAAATAAGGGGATATTAAGTGACTTTGACACCATTTCTGCCGTACCCATAATCTCTTTGGCGAGTACAGTTCGGGGGTTAAAACGATTGAGCAATATACCGGCAAATTCCAACTTGTTATTGCAGTAGCTTTTGATATGCTGAACCGATTCGTGCAGCTGCGCCAGTCCCTGTAGGCTAAATATATCGGATAGCACTGGAACGATGATATAATCCGATGCCGTAAAGGCATTGATGGTTAAAATACCAAGGTTAGGCGGCGTATCAATAAAGATATAGTCATAGTAGGGCTTTAACGGGCTTAAAACGTCCCGTAGCAGATATTCACGTCCCTTGTCGGTAAAGTCCAGCTCGGTACTGGAAAGCAATATGTTTGAAGCGATTAAATCGCAAGAATCAACATGTTGAATGGCATGCTGGGGCTTAACAGCGCCCTTTAATACATCATAAATGGAGGCTGACAACTCGTTGTCACCCTTAGCGCTAAAAGTTAAATTCCCCTGTGGATCGAGATCCACCGCCAAAACACGGTACCCCTTTTTAGCAAAAGCGGCGGCAACTGCACCCGTTGTTGTGGTTTTTCCTACACCACCCTTTTGATTAGAAACAGATACGACCTTACACATTCCGCAGATTCTCCTTATAGACCAGAAAAAGCCCGGCGTAAATGCTCGAGAATTCTCTTCTATTGATACCATCAAAATCCTTATCATATTATATCAACTGCCCCTAGCGAATACAAGTGCTGTACCGGGCGCCTGTTTTATAATTTAACATTTTTTAATATAACTATTAACTTTTAAAAGCATCTGCCGATTATAAATTATAAGTGATTAAAAAGAATTCCGCTTAAAAATTTGTCTGCTCCTAGGAGGATTCAACATGAGAATAGATAGAAATCAGGCGCTTAAATACTACGAAAACACTAAAAGTGCACCCTCTGCCAAAATGGATAATATTGGCACGCCTTCAAGTGCCTCAAATACTGACCGCATATCGATAAGTTCGGAAGCGGCCCGTCAAGCTGAACTTTCCGGCTCCGTGCAGCATATTGCAACCGAGGTTGAAACCAGCGTTAGCAGTGCACGGCTACAGCAGCTTTCGGCTCAAATTGAGTCGGGCGAATACCGTGTTTCTACCCATCAGCTGGCTGCTTCTATTCTCAATTACTTAGGTTAGGACCCCTGGTTGATCAGAAAGGAGCCCTGTTATGATAACCGAAGCTCAGGCAGCTGAATTATTTACTTTTTTTGAAAAATATGCATCTGCGCTAAATACTATGGCACGCGACGAAAAAGAGAAGCTTAACGCGTTACTTTCAAACTCGCTGCAACGTATTGAGCACGCCATCAGCACAGCACAAGCAAACACTAAGCTGATTGAAACACTTGAGAGCAGGCGTATTGCGCTTCAAGAAAGTTTGGGCTATGGCCAGATGACATTTTCTCAGCTAATTGAAGAAATTCCTGAGACGCATAAGCTATCACTGTCGTCACTATTTAGGCAGATACAGTCTTACGTGGACGAAATTAAGTTTACGAACGATAAATCGATGGTGGTTGCTCATACCAACATTACCCGATTAAACCCCGAAACGCTTGTTGCCAAGCCGGCCAGTGACAGTGTGTTTCCGGCAACCCCCTACGGCGCGGCGCGTAGCCACCAGGGTGCAAGCGTGCCGAGCATCTTTAAAACGAAGGCGTAAATCACAATGTTTTACCACCGAATCATCAGGAGGAAGTTATGAGACCTACCTTTTTTGGATTTGAATCTGCAAAGAGAGGACTAATGTCCAGCCAGAAAGCCATTGATATTATTGGGAACAATATTAACAATATCGGCGTTACCGGATATACCCGGCAGCGAATCGATCTTGTTTCAGTGACGGTTAACACAAGTTCCAGTCGTTACCGGGGCGACGCCACTAGTCTTGCTGGCGCAGGGTCAGTGGCAGCGGGTATTTCGCAGATCCGCGATTCTTATTTGGATAAGCGTTTTCGTGATGAATACTCCAGTGTCGGTTATTTTGATACCGTTACCACCATTCTTCAGGATGTTGAAACAAATTTAAGCGAAATAGAACCCAGCACCATCACCTCAGCACTGACCTCGCTTGAAAATGCCTGGTCTGAGATGCAAAACGAGGGCGGGCAAAGTTCTGTAGTGGCCAGCAGCATTTTAAGTGCCTCACGCACGGTAACACAAGTGTTTTCACAAATCAGCACAAAGCTAGAAAACCTTTGGCAACAGCAAAAAACCGATTTGAGCACCAGCGTAACTACGGTTAACTCGCTGCTTGAGCAGATTGCTAACTATAATAAGACCATAAAAAATGAAGTGTTGATTTCTTATGGCGGAAACCTTTCTACCTATGGCCCAAACGAGCTGTTAGATCAACGCAATGTGTTGATTGATAAGCTCTCTCAGTACGCTGATATCTCGGTACAGAACCTCTCCGACGGCACCGTTACCATCACAATGGGTACCGATAATCACGTGGCAGTGAAGGATACCGACTATGATACCCTGCTTCTTGCAAATGGCGGAAGTGACAAGACCGTAGATCTCTCATGGATGAGCACCGGGAAAGAAACCGGTATTTCCAGCGGCATTTTGGAGGGCTCAATGCAAATGCTCAACGGTCGTGGCATAGCCGCTTCGCCAAATGTAGGAGAATCACTAGAAAACGGCATTTTATACTATATGGATAAAATAGATGCTTTTGCTTCCACGCTGGCGAAAGCTTTTAACAACTTTATCCCTGTTGTAGATAGCAGCGGCAATCTCACCGGAAACTATAAACAGCTTTTCAGCTTTTCAGGTGATGGCGAAGAAACTGCAGCTAATCTGACGGTAAATAGTGATTGGCTAAATGACGCCAGCTATATTATTAAGGATATTCACCCAACTGGAGAAGGCGCTGACGATACTACTTTTGTCACCAAAGCGCTCGCGTTGTTTTCGGCTAAGCATGATTTTGGCGAATTTAAGGGAACGTTTAACGGTTATATTCAGTTTTATACCACATCCCAACTGGCAACTGAAATCTCCTACAATAAAAATTGCTTGGAATCCTGCTCAGATATCACTGATTCATTGCTCACCAGCATCAGCGAGGTTTCCGGCGTTTCGATGGAAGAAGAGGGCGTTGACATGACACAGTGGACTAAGGCATTCAATGCCATGAGCCGCGTCATGACGGCAATGGATGAAATTTTAGATACGCTTATTAATAGGACAGGCCTTGTTGGTCGCTCTTAAAGTAAAGGGAGGGTGTTTATGGGCACTCGCATAACAAATAATATTACGGTTCGCAACTATTTAAAGGGTATGCGCTCTAATCTGAGCAATTTATCCAGGTCTAATGAAAAGTTGACCACACAGCGCTCCTTTAACAAGGCCTCTGAAGATGTTGCGGGTTCAGCACGCGCGCTACGTATACGCAAGCTTCTTAGTGATAATGAACGCAATATTGAAAGCACCGGTTCGCTGACAAGCCGACTTGATACAGCGGAGTCAAATCTGCGCGCATTAAGTGATGTTTATCAGCGCATGAACGACCTGGTCACTCACGGTATGAATGATACCATGAGCAACCAGGATCGACAGATTCTCGCAACCGAAGTTACCAATTTACGCGATCAGGCACTCAGCATTGCAAACAGCAAATATGGCGACCATTACCTGTTTTGCTCTGCTGGCAACGCGGATGGCTCTACGCCGTTTACTGTCGGCAATGACAATCTTCTTTATTATAATGGAAACACCACTCCGATAGACAAGCTTGTAACCGATGCCAACGGTAAAGCTGCCGTTGATAACGGTGATGGTACAACTACCGAAATCAACTATAATGGCACCAATTATATGGATATCGGTCTAGGTCTATCTGTGTCAGGCAGCGGTGCGTCAATTCAGCTCGACACCCGTACCGCTGTTCAGTCTTCGCTTTCCGGCTTGGACGCCTTCGGCTATGGCACTAATTCAAACGGCGTACCTAATAACTTTTATAGCCTTTTTACCAATATTGCCGAGCATCTTAGTGTTGGCAATAAATCAGCACTTGGGGAAGAACTTTCTGCTCTGACAACTTCGCACGATAATTTGCTAATTGCCATTGCCGACATCGGAAATAACGCCAGCTTTATCGAAAACGTTTCGACGCAGCTTCAAAGCGACCGCATTTCGCTTCAAGAGCTTCAAAACGGCGTTGAAAGCATCGATCTCTCCAAAGAAATTATGAATAACAAAGAATTTGAAATGGCTTGGACCGTGACACTACAGTTGGGTAGTAAAATTCTTCCAAAAACGATTTTCGATTTTCTATAAATAAAAAACTAACTGGTAGTACGCGTTTCTAAAAGGCGGTTGTTTTATGAATAATATTTTAAACCTTCTTAGCTATAATATCAAAAACATTCAATACGAATACCGCACTACTAACGCTACTATTAGCGCAGAACAAAATCTTCCAACGCATGATGCCCATTTTACTAAGTCCGAACTTTCTATCCACACTGAGCAGCCTATGATGAGGCAGGATAGCACCGCGTTTTTTTCTAGCATCGGGCTGAGCAAGATAAGTGTAGTTCTAGACAACGCTGCCGAAAAAGGGCGTCAGGCGGTGCTCGAAGCCATGGCAAACTACAGTAAAGTTGCCAGTCAAATGGCCGAGATTGATAAGGGTGTTACGCTCGCTCAGATCTACCGGCAAAAGCTGTTGGAACAGACTAAAACATCACTTGTCGTAAAACCCTCCGCGCCAATCAGCTTTTTCTACACACCCGGGAAGGTCAGCATGCAGTATATGCCTGCTTCGGTAACAATGAACTGGGACGTTGAACGAGCCATTCGGCGATACACCCCCGCCGATTTTGAAGCGGAAATTTATCAAGCCCCCACAATTGATTTTATATATCAGGGCGATTTCCAATATGTACCTGAAAGCGCTACGCCTGGGTTTAATCAATTGGTTTAGGTTTTTCAAACTAAACCGGCATGCTGTATCGAATGCTGTTGGGAACAGGTTCGCATCATTTGCCTTCTTGAACACGGAGGAATTAGAATATGACCATCGCAACTAGAGACTTTGGCAATATCGATATTTCTGAGGACGGCATTTTGACGTTTAAGCTCCCCATTCTGGGGTTTGAGGCACAAAAACAATTTGTCATTTTATATGATGATGAAATGGGCGACGCCCTAGGCTGGCTGCAATCGGTAGATGACAGGGACGTCTGCTTTATTATTATTGATCCCCACACCGTGTTTGACACCTATAAACCAAGTGTTGCGCCCAGCGTGTTGAATAAGCTTGAGCTTTCCACACAGGAAGACGCCGTTTTTCGAAATCTAGTAGTTGTCCCCACTCAGACAGGAGAAGCTACCGTAAACCTGAAAAGCCCTATCGTTATTAATCCTACCAAAAAGCTTGCCGCTCAGGTAATTTTGGATCAGGATTACTCAGTTCGAACCCCGCTTAATAATGCCGGGGAGGGGTTGTTATGTTAGTTATAAGCCGAAAAAGCGGTCAGACTTTTCACATCGGTGATAATATTCATATTACCATTACCGAAATTTCAACTGACAAGGTAAAAATCGGCATTGACGCGCCGCTTGATCTGAATGTTTTGCGAGATGAACTGCTGCAAACGATTAGAAGCAATGTTGCTGCCGTTCACAAAGTGGACAACTGTGCAGTTCACACTTTGGCAGCGAGCTTAAAGCAGATGGGGTTACAGAATAAAAAAACACCGAACGGGCAGTAACCCGTTCGGCTTGACCTTTACTCTTGCTCTTCTTTTCCCTTCAACTCGTCAAGATAGTCCGCAATTGATGCGCCGTTATTCTTGTTTAGTGATACCACCTCGCACAGCAGAAGCGCTGCGCTGCGCATCAGGAGAACGCGCTCTTTTATACGCACCAGCATCTTATCAAGGGAGAGCGATGGCTCTTCAATTGAAAACATCAGATACTCGTCCTTATCCACGAACTCCATCGTACATATCTTAAACGTTTGGGGCGATACATAGCGCACAAACCCGCTGATGGCTTGTGCTTTTTGAACATTAAAACGAGTGGTTGCACCCGGTGCAATTAAAAACTCGGTTGGGAAAACCGCATTGCTCTCAAACATCTCAAGCGCATCGCTAATAATTGCGCTATCAACATCGACAATTCTAAGAAGCTTCCGGGAAGATAGATAAACCTTACCTACAAAGCGTTCCAACCTTTTTTCGCCTATTATGCGGATAACTGTCACTTTACTTCCCAGTTTAATAAGTGGTACAAAATCACTTGTAAATGTTACGGAATTATCTCGTGATATATAAGCTTGGCCGGGTTCTAGAATTTCATTTTCTTGCGATTCTAAAAGTGCTGAAAACTCAATGGAATTAATGGTTGCTCCCTCCTTTCACATTGGCAGCCGCCGCATTCATTGCAAAGAGGAGCTGTTGCAAATGCAAATTGTGCACGATATTCTTTTATTACTCACAAAAAAGCAGGCGCTTTTTTTAGAATTTGAACGTTATACCAATCTTTTAGCGGTCTGCGACGTTGATGATATGGATAATTATATCACAAAACGCGCTAATTTAGCAATTGAAATAGAAAATGTAACCGTTCAAATATCGGATATAACTAAGACGACAACCGTCACCCCCTCAGCGAATGCTATCTTAGATAACAGTTGTTGTTTTTCTGAGGTGCCTTTAGAATGGCAGGAAGTTTTTTTAGAGTCGCAAAAAATCCAAGGAATTATCTCTCGCTGCATTGAAGTCAACCTTCAAGCGCTGGAGCGGATGACCGAAGTGCGCGATCAACTAAAGGAGCTCATAGCCCAAAATAATAACACCCCGCGTATTATTAAATATATTTCAACTTCGGGCGCGCTCCAACAAGAAAGCAGTTTTAATATAAAAAATACGCAAATTTAATGGCATTACTACTTTATTTTTTGTTTTTGCTGTCGATATATAAAGCGTAACCAAATGAAATTGTTTATTAAATGCATATTTTCTTGACACCTTAGAAAGGAGCGTCATGTCATGGCCATTAACTCTTTATCCGCTGCAAGCAAAGGTTTTTCTGGTCTCGCTTCTGGTATTGATACTGAAAGCGTCGTAAAATCTATGCTATCAGGTACACAAAGCAAAATTGATTCGCAAAATCAGAAGAAGACGCAGCTTGAGTATAAGCAGGAAATGTATCGAAGCGTTATTTCTGATTTACAGGCCTTTCAGACAACTTATTTCAGTTATACCAACCAGTCCTCCAATTTGCTATCACAGTCGTTTTTTGAGTCTAAGAGCGCCTCAACGACATCAAGTACCTACACGGTTACGGCCGCAAGCGGCGCTGCTGTCGGAAATGTGACCGTAAACGAAATTAAAAGCTTAGCCACAAACTTTAAACAAACGGCAAATATTACTGCTTCAACTGACATTACAGGTACTCTTAGTACTGAAAAGCTTCAGGCGTTGGGTGATGCGCTCACCAACGATAAGATTACCTTTAAAATCGGTACCAAAACCATCGATGTTTCAGTAGGAGCGCTCGCGGGAAAGAGCAGTCTGGAGGCTAAGAGCATTTTAAATGCCGCCTTAGAAGACGGAGGTACCGCTTTAGCCACAGTTGAATATGTCAATGGTTCTTTCACTCTTACGACAGCGGATAAAGACGCCACCTT
>JAEWNU010000216.1 GCA_023456995.1 Bacillota bacterium | reverse complement strand
GTTGTGCATCGTCTGCACCACCCAGACCATTGATATGATCATTTACGGCATGAAGCGCAGCACCATGGTGACGGTTATTTCAAAGTACAATGCCGAAATTGCCAGTGACATCATGCGCCAGCTTGATCGTGGTGCAACGTTTTTTAAAAGTTGTGGCGCATTTAGCCGGCAGGAGGGCGAAGCGCTACTTTGCGTCGTGGATAAAAAAGAGTTCTACCGCGTCAAGCAGATTATTGACCTCTACGACCCCCACGCCTTTGTCATCGTGTCCGAAACCAAGGAGGTCTACGGCGAAGGCTTTTTGGATAGCTGCCACACCGGCGTATAAATAGTTTATGCAAGGCGAAAAGCGACGAGTGCCATAAGCGTAAAAGAGTTACCCTCAAAAAATAAAACGCACCCTGAAAGCTTGTAAGCCTTTCAGGGTGCTGATTGTTGTTGAGGAATGGCAGTATCAAGCAAGACTTTTTAAAGCTTCCCCTCGACTTGAAAAGCCCCTTAAAACGTAGTCCTATTCTTATAAACACGGGCAGAGAGCGGCGAGAGGGACTTAGAAAGCGCAGAGGCGTTAAGAAGCGCGCCGATATGTTACTTAACAGTCGTATAAACCTTGTTCTCAGCCGATTCCTTGAGATAAACAAACCAATATGCAGCGCCGAGCAACACGCCTGACACCAGATTGCCCAAAGTAACCGGAATCAGGTTGGTGATAAAGAAATTGCCCCAGGTCAGTTCGGCAAGGTGTGCGGTCGAGCTGGCGGCATAGGTGGCATTTTGCAAAGCAAACAGCCCTGCGGGAATATAATACATGTTGGCGATGCAATGTTCAAAGCCACATAATACAAAAATCATGGTGGGGAAAAACAGGGCTTGAATCTTTCCGGCGGCATCCTTGGCGGCAAAGGCCATCCACACGGCAAGACAGACCAGAAAATTGCACATAATGCCCCTGATGAACGCATCGCCGAAGCTAAGGCTACATTTGGCACTCGCGGCGTAAATAGCCGCGGACGCATAACCGTTGCCAAACAGGCTCATGGTATGTCCGGCGTTTACCATCCAGGCCACCAAAACGGCACCGGCCATGTTGCCAAAATAGACAACGACCAGATTATACAGCATGCCTTTGAGCTTGGAAGCTTTGTTTAGAACAGAAATGATAATCAGGCAGTTGCCGGTAAAAAGCTCACCGCCAGCAATTAAAACCATAGCCAGACCGGCGGGGAAGATGCAGGCACTCACCAGCTTTGCGACGGAAGCCTCAGCGATTGAAACCGATGCAACCGTTGCGCCTACGCCGGCAAAGGCAATAAACATTCCGGCTAAAAACGCAAGGACAAAAAGTCTTGCAAACGGGCGGCTCGATTTTTTTACGCCAGTGGCAACAAGACTTTGGGCAATTTCCTGAGGATTGTTCATTCGACGTTCTCCTTAAAGCAAAATTCAATCAATAAAACTGGGATCGAAATACGGCCTTATGTCAAGCATCTTTGCCATTATAGCACGTTTGCAGGGATTGTCACGCTTTAAACCATGATCAAAATAGTCAAAAAAACGGCGCTAATTTTGAATAAAAGCACAAAAAAAGACGCTTTAAAGACCTTTTCAAGCTGACGCCCCGCCGTTACAACAACATAGCTGCAACGGCGGGGCAATTTTTAGGTAATATGTAGAAAAACTTGAAACATTTGCTTAGGGTAAATGATTTAGTTGTGCGAGTAAAGCGGCCTGCCCGCGTTAAGGTCATCCCTGATTTGGCGGGCCATATAATCGCTGATTTCATTGAGAGATTTGCGGTCCTGTGTAACGCCCTTAAAATTGTTGGTGACGTTGAGCGTGATGGGCTGATTTTGTGTACTCTCCGAATAGGTTTGCCAGAATTGTGTGGTTTGCGCCTGTATATCGGCGAGCTGTGTTTGCTGTTGCTGCCAGCCGTCAAAGGTTGCAGTTGGCTGGGGCTGGTTGGTTTGCCATGCGTTAAATGTAGCGGTGGGCTGGTAGAGGTGCGGGTTGGAGGCCGCATAAATATCGCCGATAGTGTTTAGCGTTGCGGTGGCTTGTTCAATAGTTTCCTGCCTTTTCTTAACTTCATCTAATCGCCGCCCTGCGCACCCGCCCTTTCTGCCGGGCGCAAGTTCATCTTCGCCTTGATAGATGAAGGGGTTGGAGGCTGCCAAAATACTGTCCATGGCATTTGCCTGAGCAGTCGACTGTTCGATATCAAGTATTAATTCACCCGTTTCAACTTGGTGCTGTAAAAATTCAAAACCGTAAACAGAAGAGACTATGGCAGCTACGATACCGGCCCCTATCGGGTGACTTTGAGCTAAACCCAAGGCTGTCCTGCCTATTGCGTTACCTGAAAAGGAATCAATTGCTAACATAAAGGATAAAAAATCAGACAATCCCAAATCATCTAAATTATTTAATTTTTGTGGATTTTTTAAATACCCCAATACCCCTATCAGTTCCTTCTGTGTTTCTTCGAGTTGTTCGAGAGCTAACGTTGTCTTCCTTTGCTCATCGAAAAGGTCTTTTAAAAATGGCAAGGGGTTATCATCCGCTAGCTCTGTCAGTATGCTACCATTATTCATTTAATCACTTCCTAAATAAATCTTTTTATGTTATAATTTTCTAAAATAAGTGAGAGGAAATATTATGATTATGACAAAAACCGTATTTTTTAATATATATACCTCATCTAGACCCAAGCATGTTAAGGCCATGCTCAATCAAGATTTTTATGATGATTCTCCAGCTACTGATTTTATAGCTCAAATTGGCGAACAAAATGTTATTTCTATAAGCTATTTTGGACGTGGCGTAGGTTTTCCTATTTGCGCCATCACTTACCGCGACGACGAACTATTCACCTGCCCCAAATGCGCCCGGGAGCTTACACATGAATTCACCTTTTGCCCGCATTGTGGCACAAGGCTGAACTAGCCTGTGCGCTGGCACGCTGTCTGTTTTGGCGTTATAGTTCTTCCGGCAAAGTGGTAAACGGCCAAATATCGCGGTGCAAATTCGCTGTTTCCTCCCGCATCTTTTCTTCCAGCCAGGCCATATTATCATGCGCGACAACCTCTTTTGCAAGTTGCACGCTGGCTAATTCCTCCAACGTCTGCTGCATGTCCAGCTGTGTGTCGCGAAGCCGCTGTAGCAGCTTTAAAATCTCACTGAGCAACGCAACCCCACCGACAGGCAGAATTGGCATGTCTTTAGCGATTTGAAAAAGCAGCTCGCACAGCGCTTCGGTTATTTCCGGTTTCATCGTTTTATTTTCCATGATTTTATCTCCTTTTTCTTTTGTAAACGTCGACTGCCCCGCCGTAAAGTTACGACAGGGCAGCCTTTTAGATAAAAAATCCGCGTGCCTAAACACCTTGCCACGCATATTTACAAAAAACTTAATCTCTAAAACTGTTTTCCCCTGCATATACATGCACTAAGACGACACAGGGGAGGGCACACATGTGAAAGGCTTGCCGGAGGAGCGCGCCATACTGCTC
>JAEWNU010000215.1 GCA_023456995.1 Bacillota bacterium | reverse complement strand
TACTAGGCTTATCCGCCGGATGGTGCGCGACCATAATTTCCGCAATCGCTCTCCGTTAGAGACACTCTTAGCGTGGGAAGATGTGCTCGACGGGGAAGAAAAACACATTTATCCCTTTAGAGACAGCGTGGATTACAAGATTGATTCCTCGCTTGACTATGAGGGCAGCGTCTTCCATCATTACATACTGCCGATGATTGAATCGCTTAAAGACAACAGAGTTTATTCCGGCAAGGTCAAGCAAATTGTTGATTTGCTTGAAGCTTTTGATGATATTGATCATCGCTTTATTCCTGAAGATTCGCTGCTTCGCGAATTCATCGGGAATTAAGCATAAAAGGACAAAGACCTTTTGATAAGCATTGTATTCTATACCATTTTGAGATATAATATAGAATAATACAGTGAAGGGGCGTGGGTTTATGTCTGCTTTTAGCAATGTTTTAAATATGGTGCAGAACGCTGCGAGTATTGCGACAAAAAAGACGGGTACGGCTGTCGAGCTTTCAAAGTTGAAGCTACAGGTGATGCAACTTCGTTCCCAGGTGCAGAGTACCTATGAACGGATTGGCATACTGACTTATGAACAGCAGAAAACTGGAACCGATAATTATGAATTGGTTTCGGTCTGTATCAAAGAAATTGACTCGCTATTAGTACACATCAATGAAATCAACGCCAATATCGCAACCATCCGAGATGGCGTTAAGTGCCCCAATTGCGATGCGACAAACCCAGCGGATACCACCTACTGTAAAAGCTGCGGGGTCAACCTGACTAAGAACCGGTAATAATGTATCAATACAATACTGCGGAGTGATACTTCGCAGTATTTTTTTATGCTATACGCCATGACCTGCATATTCGACCCCAGAATCGAAATAGGATTTCAAGAGGGGGAGGGGGAGGCCATATTGAAATCTAAAGGACAGTCCTTTGCATCGGGGGCGGCAACATTGATGATGGCCGCCGTGATCGTCAAAATAATCGGGGCACTTTTCAAGATTCCGCTGACACGGATTTTAGGCGGTGAAGGCATGGGGTATTATATGACCGCCTACAGCGTTTTTAATCCAATTTATGCGTTGAGTGTGGCCGGGTTTCCGGTGGCGGTGTCAAAGCTGACGGCTTCTGCCGTTGCAAAAGGTCGACGAAAAGACCGTCAAAGAATTATGTCGGTTGCATTGCTCCTTTTTCCGCTTATCGGATTGCTTCTTTTTGCGGTTATCTATTTCGCTGCGCCTTTTTTTGTTGTGGCAATCGGAAATCAGAACGCGCTGAAAGCGGTTCAAGCCATTGCGCCCGCGGTGTTCTTCTGTTGTATAACCTCAGTTTTCAGGGGATACTACGAGGGAAGCCGAAATATGGTACCGACGGCGCTTTCTCAGGTGGTGGAAGCGGTCATCAAGCTTTTTGTGGGGTTGTACTTCGCTTTCCGCTGTGTGGAAGGCGGCATACACAGCTTTAACATCACCGGCAGCGTATTCGGGGTGACGGTGGTGGATCGCGCTGAGGCGATGACCGTTATTGCGCCATATGCAGCAGCCGCAGCCGTGTCGGGCGTTGCAATATCCACCGCAGCGGGCAGCTTGGTAATTGCGCTATATCATATGATGCAAAAAGGCGAAGCTGTAACCGGGCAAAGTAGTATTTCCTTAGGGAAAACGGCTTCATTGCTCATTGGGATGGCACTGCCGGTTTCAGCTGGAGCGCTGGTTACCAACATATCATCACTCATTGACCTTGTATCGGTGATGAATCGTATCAGCTTTGCGGCGCAACATGACTGGGAAGCATTATGCCGCAGTCACCCAAATGCCATGCTTCAAAGTATGCATGCAGAACGCGTTGCCAATTTTCTTTATGGCTCTTACACAGGGCTTGCCATTACGATTTTCAATCTCGTGCCCGCTCTCACTGCTGCTATCGGCACCTGCGCTTTGCCTATGATTGCTGCGCTGGCTTCACAAGGCAGGTTATCGCAGCTACGACAGCAGGTGGAGTCGGTTATTCGCGTTACCATCATTATCGCCATGCCTATGGGGCTGGGGATTTGCTGCTTGTCGGGACCAATCTTGTCGGTTGTTTTTGACAGTAATCCTATTGAGGTGGCAATAGCAGCCCGATTGCTCAGACCAATGGGCATTGCGGCAGTCTTCGTTGCTGTCTCGGGCGCAGTGAATAGCATGTTGCAGGCTGTGGGTCGGGTGTATGTTCCGGTTAAAATGATGTTGGGTGGCGCTGCTATTAAATTTTTGATAAACTGGGCGCTGATTTCGATACCGTCGGTCAACATTTCGGGTGCGCCGTGGGGAACATTGGGCTGTTATCTATTTATCATGCTTGGCGGCACGGCGGTGTTAATGCGTACAATAGATGGCGATATCGGTCTATTCCCGATGTTTTTGAAGCCATTGTTTGCGTCTCTGCTTTGTTGCATCACGGCGCTGAGTGTTTTAAATGCTCTGACGGCACACTATTCCGACAAGTTGGTGTTGGCGTTGGCGATCATCTGCGGCGGGAGTATCTATTTGGTTACGCTTTTGTTTTCGGGTGCAATACAGGAAAACGATTTGTATTTGCTTAAAAGTGACTCCAAAATAAAAAAACTGCTTTTATTATGGTGTAAATCCCCTTGCAAATCGCGTTGCAATGCGGTAAAATAAATAAGATGTTTTTACCGATAAAGAAGGAGAATTTTGGCCGGCATGGCATTTGAGCTAAAAGAGAATTATCAGGTTTTTGATTTGATTAGAATTATGTCTCTGCTACGGGACAAAGATGGATGTCCGTGGGATTTGGAACAGACGCATGAAAGCATCCGTAAAAATTTAATTGAAGAGGCTTATGAAGTCGTCGAGGCCATTGACGCGAACGATTCCAAAATGCTGTGTGAAGAGTTGGGTGATCTGCTGCTGCAGGTGGTATTTCACAGCCGCATCAGTGAAGAAGCCGGCGATTTTTCTATCGACAATGTGGCGGATGGTATTTGCAAAAAATTAATTTTGCGTCATCCGCATATTTTTGGCGATGTAGTGGTCAATAATTCTAAACAGGTTCTCGAAAACTGGGATGAGATCAAAAAAAGGGAAAAGGGCCAAACAACGGTTTCAGACACGTTGCACAGTGTGCCTAATGTTTTGCCCGCGCTAATGCGCAGCCAAAAGGTTCAAAAGCGTGCGGCAAAATCCGGGTTTGATTACCCAGATGCGGCTATGGCATTGGTTGATCTTGAAAGTGAGATTGCAGAGCTGAAGGTCGCTATGGCTAACCAAGACGGTCAGTCCTGTTGTGAAGAATTGGGTGACGTGCTATTCTCAGCGGTTAATGTGGCAAGAATGCTTGACGTAGATGCCGAAGAGAGCCTGACAGCGTCCTGCAATAAGTTTATAAGGCGTTTTGATGCCGTTGAACTGCTAGCAGAGCGCGAGAATGTGGATTTAAAGCATGCACCGCTTGATCGGTTAAACAAGCTTTGGCGCGATGTGAAAAACGCACAGGGCAAGTAATGGCTGTTTAGGAAAACAAATCACCCTATTTTTGTTAAGAGCGGCTTGCCGGGGCTAAAAATACTCAAAATGATAAATGCCTTTTGTGTGCTTTTTACTTACACTCGCCGCTTTACCGAGAAATATTCGTAGATTTGAATTTTCAAACCAGCCCTAAATTAAAGATGTAAAAATTATTGGAGGTTTTACTACTATGACAAAAGCAGATCTGATCGGAATTGTTGCAGCAAAAACCGAGCTTTCTAAGAAG
>JAEWNU010000214.1 GCA_023456995.1 Bacillota bacterium | reverse complement strand
TAAACATAGACGTATTCATCCTCCGATGACGATGATGCTGCCGCGGGCGCCGATGATGAGGCCGGCGGTGCAGACGATGATGCGACCGCGGGAGAAGATGATGAAACCGGTGCAGACGATGATGTGGACGCCGGTTTGGACGATGCCGCCTCCGATGGGGATAACGATGGTGCTGGTTTAGATGATGATGTTGTTGGCGGAGCCGAGGATGCCTTCGATTCGGACGATGATGTATCCTCTTGAGATGATGAAGAGTCTATCTCAGATGATGATGCGATCATCCGCCATGGCGGAACCTCACGAACTGGCCCTAGAACGGTAAGTTCCTCAGAAGAAGCGACCGAAGCGCTTGCTTGTTGCGTAGGAATTTCATCTCTCGATGCGCCCAGTAGAGCGGCTGCGGCACCGACCAGTGCCATGACCACCAACACGCAGCTGATGGCAATGCACCCGACTATAGCCTTTCTGCGCCCACTTTTGTTCTGGCTACGCGCGGGGCGAGATGGCTTTTTAGCTTTGTGGACTTTGCCTTTGGGCTTATCTGCGGTCGCTTTTTCGGCGGGATACCCCGTGGCATAAACCGGCTGTTGTTGCTCGACAGAAGCTTGCGGTGCCTCGTCGGGAGACTCAATCAGCGTGGATAGCAGTGATTCCAGTCGGTATAACTGTGCCGGGTCATCGTATTCATCAAACAGCAAAAGGGCGTGTTCGGCCTGAACGCAAAGGCAGGCGGGGAACAATCCGTCACCGGCAAAAGAGCGGGCGCCCTGGGGCAGATTGCAGCAGTGTGCAAACTCTGAAAAGACCAAATCTTGTTCACGGCAGCGCTGTTCAATATAGCCAGCCGCCGCCTTAGAGTGGACAAGCGGACGTCCCAACGCATCAGCGGCAGCCTCGCGGGCAAAGCCGCCGTGCGACATGCCACCCACTACCAACACCAATTGCGCTTCGGAAAACGCTGCGATAATGGCCTGAGACAGGCTCTGCCGTTCGTTTTGGCAGCTGATCACCTGAGCTTCTAGCTGCATGGTGGCCAGCATCGCTTCTATACTGCTGCGCATTTCACGGCAGCTGTCGATGGGCTCGATGATTGTCAGCCGCATGTGCCCCTCCCATGTTGTTTTAATAGACGGACTAAATCGTCAGCTCAGTTGCTTCATCAATCCAGACTGCTTCAGAACCAGACACCGCCGCTTCAATTAGGCGGGAACGATCCAAACCGCTTTCCGCTGCGACAACCAGCTCCAGCTGGGGACGTGTGCGGGGGTGGCGGGGGGTGAAAACAGTGCAGCAGTCCTCATAGGGAAGAATGGATGTCGCAAAGGTATCAATCTTGCGCGCGATGGTCACAATTTCTTCCTTATCCATGCCGATAACAGGGCGGAACACCGGCAGTGCAGCAGCTAGATCGGTACATGCAATGGCCTGCATGGTCTGGCTGGCTACCTGCCCTAAGCTTTCGCCGGTTATCAACGCGCCACACCCAAATTTTTCGCCAAGGCGTGAGGCTATTTCCATCATCAGGCGCCGCATGACGATGGTGAAATATTCTTCGGGACACTTTTCGCCGATCTCCTGTTGAATCTCGGTGAACGGCACGACCAATAAGCGCACCCGCCCCGTGTAGGCCGACATTTTTTGGCAAAGCATTTTAACCTTTAGCAATGCGCGCTCGCTGGTATAAGGCGGGCTGGCAAAGTGGATAGCCATAACCTCCAGCCCGCGCTTAGCCATCATATAGCCTGCTACGGGGGAGTCGATGCCCCCCGAGAGTAACAGCGCCGCTTTGCCGGCACTGCCGATTGGCATGCCACCTGCACCCATTTGCTGACCGGCATGCAGATAGGCCGCGCGGTCGCGCACCTCGGCCCAAACCATCAGGTCAGGGTTATGCACATCCACGCGCAAATGGGGGTGGCGTTCCAACAGATAGTGTCCCAGCTCAGTGCAAATTTCTGGTGATCCCATCGGAAAGGTTTTATCAGACCGCTTTGCGTTAACCTTGAAGGTTTTGACGGCAGAAAGCGCGTCGTCAAGATAATCTGCACCGGCACGCATCGCCTCAAAGTTCTTCTCAACCACAACGCTTCGACTGATGGCGGCGATGCCAAAAACACGTGACAGGCGCAAATAAGCCTCGTCCATGTCAATATCATCGGTCATGGGCGTAACAGTGATGGTAGACTGCGCTTTGGTAACGGTAAATGTGCCAAGCGGGGCAAGTCTGCGGCGAATATTTTTCATTAGAATGCTTTCAAATGTGGCGCGGTTGGTGCCTTTGAGCGCCAACTCACCATATTTGAGCAAAACAATTTCTTTCATGAGTATCCTCTTTCTTTAACGGACTTTAGGACTGTCTAAGTGATTGCATGGCAAGGCTGAGGATGGTACAAAAGCGTTTGGCTTCCTGTGGCGTACTATATTCGCACAGGCTGATGCGCAATGCCGAATCAATTTCGCGCGCACTTTTACCCATGGCGGCCAGCACATGGCTTTTTGCGCCCTTGGAACAGGCCGAGCCACTTGAGACATAAATGCCGTGAGAGGCAAGAAAATGCAGCATTGTTTCAGAACGATAACCAATAACCGAGCAGTTTAATAAAAACGGCGAGCAGTTTTCATAGGGGGAGTTGATGACGACATCTGGCAGGGATGATAGACCGTCCACCAATGCGTCCTTGGTCTTCTGGGCATTGCTGCGGTTTTCGACCAGGCGGTTGGCAGCGTTTTTAGCCGCCAGCCCCAGCGCTGCAATCATAGGCACGCTCTCAGTGCCGGGCCGCAGGCCGTGTTGCTGACTACCGCCGTAAAGCAGCGGCGTCACGCGGACCTTTTCTCCAAGATAAAGTGCGCCGACCCCCTTGGGAGCATGAATTTTATGTCCGCTGAGTGTCAGCATGTCCACTCCCAGCGTCGAAACTGAAAAAGGAATTTTGCCAAACCCCTGTACCGCATCGGTGTGCAACAGCGCATTAGGCGCTTTATGGCGCAGCTTTTTTGCCACCTCGGCCACAGGCTGAACGGCACCCACCTCGTTGTTGACCAGCATCATCGAGACAAGAATGGTCTCCTCGTTGCAGGCATCCAGCAACTTTTCAACGCTGATGCGGCCGTCCTCCTCAGGTGAGATTTCGACTGTCTCAAACCCGCGCCGGGCAAGCTCTCGTGCCGCGGCCAATACAGAGGAGTGCTCAACCGATGTGGTAATAATGCGGTTGCCGCGCCGCTTTTTAGCGTCCGCCCCGCCAAACAGTGCCAGATTGTTGGCCTCTGTTCCGCCAGAAGTAAAAAGTACCTGACCGGCTTTGGCTCCTAATGCCGAGAGCAACTGCTTTTGCGCGCGCTCCACCAATAGTTGAGCCTGTACGCCACGGGTGTGAAGTGATGACGGGTTGCCGTAGTCCTCACGCATCACCTGCGCCATTAAGGTCACCACATCCTCATCCACCTGCGTGGTTGCGGCATTATCAAAATAGATTTCATTCATCGGGATACTCCCTTTATTTTTAGCAATTTGAAGATTGATAATATATTAGTATATCTTAAAAACAGCCTTTTTTCAACAGCTCGGGGAATCCACCCCACTCAGATCAAACGGGGGGATAAACTCGCTGTCGGCTGCGGCGCCATCCTGAATATAGCAGTGGGTGATGCCAAGCTCAGCTGCGTAGTCGACTAGTGCCTCATAATGGCGCGGATTCACACGGCGCATTATCTCAGGGTAGCGGATGGTGAATTCTATACTGGGGTCATCAGGTGGAGTATACTGGCTCATTAAACTAAAAAGAATATCATCACCAAACTGGTTATACAACAGGGTGACAGCGCGTATAGAGTCGGCAAGCTGGCCCGGCAGCAGCAGATGCCGCACCAATACGCCCCGGCGGAGAAGGCCATCATCATCCACCACGGGCGGACCGACGTATTTTAGCATCTCGGCAATTGCAACCAGTGCCGTCTCAGGGTAATTTGGCGCAGCGGAATATTTTAATCCAAGTTTCTCCTGCGCATATTTAAAGTCGGGCAGCCAAACTTCGACCCAAGGTGAAAGCATTTGGATGGTTTCAGCCTTTTC
>JAEWNU010000213.1 GCA_023456995.1 Bacillota bacterium | reverse complement strand
TTGGTTATGTAACCCGCAGCTTTTCCTTTACCTTTAATACAACCTTTCAGTCTCCGTTTATGTTGGCATTTTTTACAACGATCGGTCTGGGTGCCAGCTTCTCGTTGCTGAAAAAAGGCGGCGTGTTGCTAATTGTCTACTGGCTAATCGCCGGCGTTGTGTCGATTTTCCAAAATATAATTGGTGTTGCTGTCGGTACAGCAGTCGGGCTAGACGCCCCCTATGCCCTGCTTTCCAGTGCTATTTCAATGATTGGCGGACATGGTGCAGCAGGTGCCTATGGCGGAACTTTTACCGAAATGGGATATAGTTCCGGTACGCTTGTCGGCATGGCTGCCGCAACCTTTGGCCTGATCTCCGCTGTGCTGGTCGGTGGCCCTGTTGGACGCCGTCTGATCGTTAAATACAACCTTAAACCAGACGACAGCGAGAACTTTGACACCGGCGTTACCTCTATCAACACCGCTACTGGAGAAAAGCTCAGCGGTCTTGATGTTATGAAGAATGTCACCGCTATTCTGGTTTGTATGGCACTGGGCACCATCGTCTCTGGCTGGATTGGCAAGCTGATTAACATGTCCTTCCCTACTTATGTCGGTGCCATGTTTATCGCTGTTATTCTGCGCAACGTCAATGAGTCCACTCATTTTTACAGATTCGACTATCCGTTGGTCGAGGGCATCGGCGATGTTATGCTTGCGCTTTACCTCTCAATGGCACTTATGACCCTTAAGCTGTGGGAGCTGTCCGGACTTATCGGTGGCGTGCTGATCGTTCTTTTGTGCCAGGTTGTGTTCATGGTTCTTGTCAGCTACTTCATCGTCTTCCGCATACTCGGTAAAAACTATGACGCGGCAGTTATGTGCGCAGGCCTTTGCGGTCATGGTCTTGGCGCAACACCTTCTGCTATCGTGAATATGACAGCTGTCAACGAACAGTACGGCATGTCACGCCGCGCCATGATGATCGTCCCAATTGTCGGTGCATTTTTGGTGGATATTATTTACCAGCCGCAGACCATCTGGTTTATTAAGACCTTTGTCAAGAACTTTGTCGGCTAAAACTGTGCCGACATGTACACTTAAATATATACAGGAGGACATTTAAAATGGCAAAACTTGTTGAGTGCATCCCAAATTTTAGCGAAGGACGTGACCAGGCTATTATTGACGGCTTGGCCGAGGTTGCCAAGAGCGTTCCTGGCTGTACACTGCTGGATGTGCAGTCTGATGCAAATCATAACCGCTGCGTTTTTACATTGGTGGGATCGCCCGAGGGCGTTGAAGAGGTTGCTTTTTTGCTCTGCAAAAAGGCCGCTGAAACCATCGATATGACTAAGCACGAAGGTGCACATCCCCGCATGGGCGCGACCGACGTTATCCCCTTTGTGCCTACCATGGATATGACGGTGGAAGAGTGCGTCTCCATCTCAAAGCGCGTCGCACAGCGCATCTGGGAAGAGCTGAAAATCCCGAGTTTTCTATATGAGGACTCCGCTTCTTCGCCCGACCGCGTCAATCTTGCCAGCGTAAGAAAGGGCCAGTTTGAGGGCATGCCCGAAAAACTGTTGCAGCCCGAGTGGGCGCCCGACTTTGGCGAGCGCAAAATTCACCCCACCGCCGGCATCACCGCCATCGGTGCCAGAATGCCGCTCGTTGCCTTCAACGTCAACCTTGGTACGTCAAATGTGGAAATCGCCAAGCAGATTGCTAAGACTATTCGTGGCTCTTCGGGTGGGTTTAAGTATTGCAAAGCTATCGGTCTCATGCTAGAAGAACGCAACGTCGCACAGGTTTCCATGAACATGGTCAACTACGAGGGCACCCCGCTCTACCGCGTTTTTGAAGTCATCCGCGCCGAGGCTCAGCGCTGGGGCGTTCCGATCATCGGCAGCGAAATTGTCGGCCTAACCCCCGCCAAGGCACTGGTTGACTGCGCCGAATATTACCTCAAAATTGAGAATTTCGACTATAAAACACAAGTGATGGAAAACCATCTTATCGGCTGATACAGTAGGAAAAGGAGTATCGAAAATGAAACTTGTCGACCGTACCGTAACCGGGTTCATAGACCTGATGGCCTCGTCTGAGCCCGCTCCCGGCGGCGGCTCCGCAGCTGCCCTACAGGGCGCACTGGGCACGGCACTTACCGCAATGGTCTGCGCACTAACCATAGGGAAAAAGAAGTATGCGGATGTTCAGGAGCTGATCACCGCTGCGCAGCAGGAAGCAATCACGCTGAAAAACCGCTATCTTGATGTCATCGACCGAGATACCGAGGCTTTTAACGGTGTCAGCGCCGTGTTTGCCATGCCCAAGGACACTGATGAGCAAAAACAGGCGCGCACTCAGGCGATGCAGACCGCGCTGAAGGCCTGCACCCAAACACCTTTTGAAATGATGCAGCTGGCCTATGACTCGCTTAAGCTCACCCAAAGTATTGTAGGGCGCTCCAACGCTAGCGCCGCCAGCGATTTGGGCTGTGCCGCCCTGAGTCTGAAGGCCGCCATACAGGGTGCCTGGCTCAACGTGCTCATCAACATTGGCGGCATAACCGACGAGGCCTTTGCCAACCAGTACCGGCAGGAGGGGCAAGCGCTGATGGCGCAAGCCCTGCCGTTGGCAGACAGCATCTATCAAGAGGTTTTATCCGCACTCTAAGCCATTTTCTTCGTAGAAAGAAGGGCGTAAAAAATGAACCCCGTTATCTCACTTATCACCCCAAAGGCGTTCACCGTCAGTCAGTGGAGCGGCGGCACGACAACTCAGATTGCCATCTTCCCTCCTGACGCACAATATGCCGAGCGCAATTTTCTCTGGCGGATCAGCTCTGCCACAGTCAACCTGGCGGAATCGGATTTTACGCCGCTACCGGATTATAAGCGTTACCTCTCGCTGCTTGAAGGTTGCATTTTGCTTACGCACGACGGCGGCAGCCCCGTGACACTTACCCCCGGAGAGATTCACTGCTTTGACGGCGGGGCTGCCACCAAGTCGCAGGGTACATGTGTAGATTTTAACCTGATGCTGCGCAAGGGCAAATGCGACGGAACCCTCTCCTGCCTTAATATTCCGACAGCCGGCGAATATCCGCTGGTCGGCTTGGATAATCTGGAGTCAGAATCCCAAACCGCGATAATTTATTGTGTACAGGGCAGCGGTGTGATTAACATTGGGGCTCAGACTATCTCTTTTAGCCACGGCGAAGCCATTCAGATTCAATTCTTTGTCCCTGGCATGACCCTCTGCTGCAATGAGCCAGCAACCTTTATGGCAGCGTTTGTCCACAGCTAAATGGCACCTCGCCCGTCCATTCAACCAACATTATTTATCCTATATTCTTCTGTGTGGGATTACTGAAAGACGAATGCCCGTGGACAGAGCCGCTCTGCCGCGGGCATTCGCTGACAGCTCAATACTAAAAAGGAGGCACACAATGTTTAAAACCGATATTGAAATAGCGCAAGAGGCTACGCTGCTGCCCATTGGAGAAATTGCGGCAAAGCTTGGTGTTTCCAACGATATGCTGGAGCCCTATGGGCACACCAAGGCAAAGTTAGATATCCATTCTTTGAAAAATATGCCTGTCAAGGGCAAGCTGGTCTTAGTCACTGCAATTAACCCCACCCCCGCTGGCGAAGGCAAAACCACCACGAGCGTCGGGCTGGCTGATGCGCTGGCTCACCTCGGTAAAAAGGCGGTTCTTTGCCTGCGCGAGCCATCTTTAGGACCGGTGTTCGGTGTCAAGGGTGGCGCTGCGGGCGGCGGATACGCGCAGGTTGTTCCAATGGAGGATATCAACCTGCATTTTACCGGCGACTTTCACGCCATAGGCGCGGCAAACAATCTGCTGGCTGCTCTGCTGGATAATCACATTCAACAGGGTAATGCTTTAAACATAGACATCCGTAAAATTGTCTGGAAGCGCGCTGTCGACATGAACGACCGCCAGCTGCGCAGCATTATTTGCGGCCTAGGCGGCAAGGCGAATGGTGTCCCGCGCGAAGATGGCTTTGACATTACGGTCGCTTCAGAGGTCATGGCTGTACTTTGTCTGGCGACCAACCTTACAGACTTAAAGGCACGCCTGGCGCGCATGGTGGTCGCCTATACCTATGACGACAAACCCGTTACCGCGCACGACCTGCACGCCGAGGGCGCCATGACGGCGCTGTTAAAAGACGCGATCAAACCCAATCTCGTGCAGACGCTTGAGCACACACCGGCGCTGATTCACGGCGGACCGTTTGCAAATATTGCGCACGGCTGTAATACCATCTCAGCGACCGAAACCGCTTTGAAGCTCGGCGATTATGTTGTAACTGAAGCGGGCTTCGGCGCAGATCTTGGCGCAGAAAAGTTCTTGGATATTAAGTGCCGTGCCGGCGGCTTTGCACCCTCGGCGGTGGTTATCGTGGCAACGGTTCGCGCCTTAAAACATCACGGCGGTGTATCCAAAGCAGAGCTTGGTAACGAAAACCTTGCCGCACTTGAAAAAGGCCTGCCGAATTTGTTGCAGCATGTCGAGAATGTCACGTCGGTCTTTGGTCTGCCCTGCGTCGTAGCGATCAACGCCTTCCCCACTGACACAGCGGCTGAGCTTGCGTGCGTTGAAGAGCGCTGCCGAGCGCTTGGGGTTAATGTGGCGCTATCCGAAGTATGGGCCAAGGGCGGTGCGGGCGGCACAGCGCTGGCAGAAGAAGTGCTGCGCCTGTGCGAGCAACCTAGTCACTTTGCGTACTGTTACGACGTTAACGACAGCATTGAGGACAAACTCAATGCTATTGCAACCAAAATTTATCGCGCAAACGGCGTAAATTTGACCGTAAACGCTAAAAAGCAGTTGCAACAGCTAACCGCGTTAGGCTACGACAAGCTCCCCATTTGCATGGCAAAAACTCAGTATTCCTTTTCGGATGAAGCCACTCTTTTAGGCGCACCCAGGGATTTTCGTATTACGGTACGCAACTTGAAGGTATCGGCCGGCGCAGGCTTTTTGGTGGCGCTCACAGGCGATATCATGACCATGCCTGGCCTGCCCAAGGTTCCTTCCGCCGACAAAATAGATGTCGATGAAAACGGAAAAATATCCGGACTCTTCTAATTGCTAATTTCTTTCCCCCTGCGGGCCTGTAGCGAAATTGTCGCACAGGCCCGTTTCAATGTAATAAATAAAAATAACTCCGAGTTGTCATGCTAAAAAATAGACCGGGTCACAGCGACCTTACGCATTTGCGCTTGCCGCCACGACCCGGTTATTAGCATTATCATACTACATATAGCTTTCCAGAAGCTGATCCATCGAAAAATCTTCGATTTGCAGATAATACTCCGCGCAATCCACCAACGCTTTTGTGGGGATGATTCCAACCACCTCACTGCCGATCACCCGCACGCCATAGCGCCGCGCTTCCATCTTTACGGCCTCAAACACACTATAGATAGCGCTTTTGGTATAATCAGTCAAATTCATTGTCACCTGCGTGAGGTGGCGCTCACTGATAGAAATTCCCATCGCTTTAACAAAATGATAGCCGCCATTGATACTGCGTACACGACGGCTGATCTGTCGGGCAATGTCGACATTCGGCGTATCCAGATTGATATTAAAGCAGATTAGCGGCATGCGCGCGCCTATAATGGTTGCGCCGCCGGTAGGGTGCATCGTCTCCGGGCCAAAATCCGGCTTCCAAAGGGGGTTTTTCATCTTTTCAGCCAGACCCTCAAACTGCCCTTTTCGAATGTCAACCACATCCCTGCGGTGCGGTGCAGTCGCAGAAGCCTCATACAGGAAAAACGGCTGGTTATACCGTTCCGAAGCGTCCTTTGCCACCGCCTTGGCCAGCTGGTCGGCCTCCTGAAGCGTACAGTTGCGCACCGGTATAAAGGGGATGACATCTACGCAGCCAATTCTCGGGTGGGCCCCCTCATGCTTTGTCATATCAATAAGTGAAACCGCAGTACCCACAGCCTCAACCATCGCGTCTTTTAGGGGTTCCGCCTGACCGATCACTGTTACAACGCAGCGGTTCATATCCGGATCTGTCGAATAATCCAGAAGCTTAATCCCTTGCTTTGCGCGAAAGGCGTCAACAATCTGTTCAATTTTTTTAAGGTCCCGTCCCTCGCTGAAATTTGGGACCAATTCAAAAACCTGTTCCTTATTCATCTTGGTACCCCGCCCTTCATCCTGTGCTCTTCCCTTTATTATAGCGGTGACCCGCAGCAGGTGCAAGAAAAATCCATTTCCATGAATACAGTCATAAAATATCGAAATATAGGATTGCGATCCTTTCACCTTATCGCGTATACTAATGCTAAAGTAAGTTTGGAGGTGCCTTCATGCTGAAAGTATCACTTCTGCAAACGCCCACCGTCGAGCTTGACGGGCAACTTCTCGCCTTTCCGTACAAGCGGGTGGAGGCTCTTTTGTATTACATGTTAGTGCAGCGCAGCGCCACCCGCCAGGAGCTGATTGCCCTGCTGTGGGAAGGCTTTGACGAAGCAACAGCACTGAGAAATTTGCGCAATACCCTCTATGCTTTAAAAAAGG
Source organism: Bacillota bacterium (assembly GCA_023456995.1). Taxonomy (GTDB): domain Bacteria; phylum Bacillota; class Clostridia; order Oscillospirales; family Ruminococcaceae; genus Yanshouia. Next base: position 3,395 of record JAEWNU010000213.1, on the reverse strand, counting down.
TGTTGGGCAAGGACTTTTTAACTTCACCTCAAAAATCACTTGTGGTGGTCAACCCTGATCGGGAATACACGTGCGATTATGATCGCTTTGTACTGGTGGGCGATTTTTCAGCCTATCGCGGGCCGTTCCTTAAAGGTTTTGCAGTTAAACACGCCTTTTGTTATGAGGAATGGGTCAGCCGAACCCGCGACCGTCTACGCGACCGTTATCTGCGTCAGCTGGCGCAACAGGCACAGACAGCTCTGGAAACACAGGGTTCCGAGGCTGCAGCGCGCTGGGCGGAGGAATACCTGCGCGAAGAGCCTTTAGACGAGAACATGGCCGCCTTTTTGATGACCCGCTGGCGTGAAACCCGGCAATATGCCCGAGCCGCTCAACTCTTTCAGCGTTTGAAAACACAATTATCGGACGAAATGGGGGCCGACCCGCAGGAGCCCACCACCACGCTGTACTATGAGATCATGAACGAGTGGAGCGGCACTACCCAATCTGCATCATCTGTCAAAAGTCAGGGACTGGTTGGGCGCGAGACTGTGTACACAGCGCTTTGTACGGCGGCAGAAGCCTTTGGGTTGGGTGCATCACGCCGATGTTCGCAACTGCTTATCGGGGAGTTTGGCTCAGGAAAAAGCCGGTTGATCTTGCAGTTTTTGCAAACCTGTGACCTATCATCGTTTTTTGTTCTAAACTTTGCCTGCTTACAAGCGGAAAAAGATATTCCGCTCGCGCCATGGTCACGCATCATGCTGCCTTTGGCCGATCTAATTCGCGCGGAAGGCGTCCCCGTACCAGCACCTGTCAGAGCGCGGCTTGGGCAGGCATTTTCTGCCTTTCGCGACGGTGCCGAAGCCGACTGCACACCGCCCCCGCTACTGCGCCAGCCCGACCAATCACTGGAGGACTGCCTTGTGCTGGCTATTGGCGCGGCTGCGCGCCGCCGGCGAATAGTGCTGGTTCTAGAAGATATCGAATGGATAGACCCCGATAGCCTCGCGTTAGTTGATGCGCTGCTGCGCCGATTGGATCCCGGTGGTCTCATGTTGGTGCTTACTTGCCGCGCAAGCTACAGCCCTGCCCATAAAGCGGTGCTGGACAAAGCGATTGCCGACGGTTTGCTGCAAAAGCAGCAGCTGCCACCGCTCAACCGTGAACAAACCCGAATGGTACTGTCGGAGGAACTCGGTGAGGAAACCGCCGAAACGCTGGTGGACCGGGTTTTTAGCGAGACCGGCGGCAATCTTTATCTTCTCACAGAGCTGACACAGGCTTACTGCCGCAACGACGGCGCGGCGCAGATGCCAGGTACATTGGATGAAATTTTGCTTGATCGGTTGAGCGCTTTAGATGATGACGCCATGCACATTGCCGAGCTGATCTCGCTATTCCCAGACGAGGCACCATGGCGAATTTTTTTAGCGCTGCTGGGCGGCGACGACCGCTGCGCCGTGGGTGGTATGGAGACGCTGCTGAGCCGGGGGCTGATTGAAGAATATCTCGACTCCGGTGAGGTTTATTACCGCTTTTCTCACCGGCGCATCCGCGAGTTGATTTATGAACGAATGACCTTTTTGCAGCGTCGTCGGTTGCATCTGCAAATCGCCGAGCTGCTTACCCAAAATGGCCCACCGCGCCAAAGCGCCGCCTGCCGCAGAACGTCACGCCACTTTAAGCTGGCCGGGGACAATGTGCGTGCCTTGGAATACCGGCTGCGCGCCTTGGAAATTGAAAGCGCTTACAGCTGTGAACCTTTTCCGCTTTTAGTGGGCAACGAGCGTCCTTTTGCCTCTCCCGAGGTGTTAGCACAGGAGGCGTTGCAGGTTGCACAGGAACTTTCTTCCCTACAGGCCGAAAATTCCCCTGCGGCACGTCCGCTTTCTTGGATGCTCACGCTGATCAGAGGACGTATCGCCCTGTTTTGCGGCAACCTGAAGGAGGGTTCCGCGTTGCTTGGCACGCTGAGCGCCGCCGGAAGCGAAGAACAGGCGCATGCCGCCATGATACGCGCCTGTTATTTACTGGCCTCGTCTTCCTTGTGCCTGCAGGCCGTTAATCAGGCCGAGCATTACACCGACACCGGAATTCGTCTGTTGACCCGCTATAACGATCCGGTCATGACCGCACAATTTCAGCGGCTGCGCGGAGACTGTTTTTGCCTGCGAGGGGCGTATGACAAGAGCAGTTATTATCTGCTTGAGGCGCTCGAAGAACTGGAAAAACTCCCTTCAGCGTCTGAGCACCGGCTGCAGCTGGCAGCCGCCAACTATGACTACGGGCAACTGTGCCGCCAGCGCCGCGACTATGCGGGCGCATGTTCGCACTTTAAAAAAGCGCTGAGTATGCTCGGCGACGAGCCATGGCCCGGTACACTGTGGATTTATGTCCACTATGGCCGAACAGCTTTTGCCATGGAAGACCATTTTAGAGCCAAGGAGCTTTTTAAACAAGGGTATGCATTGTCACACAAGACCGGTGAATTGTGGGGCAGAACCGCTGCCGCGGCATTTTGCGCTTACTATCTAATGCAGGACGGCGATTACGAGGCGGCCGCCCAATGCCTTTTTGATGCGCAAGACAGCGCGCAGAGTCTGCCCTCTCCACTGGAGGGCGCCATCCTCTGCTTTGTCAGCATGCGAATCCGGTTGCGGCTTGATAAGGAGCCGGACTATATTGCCGCGCTTAACAAGCTGCTGCCAATGTCCGCTGAAAGCTATGCGCGGCAGGGTATTCTAAAGCTTTCGGATATTCCGGATATCTTTGAAACCGAGCTGCTTTCAACGGGTCTCCGCGACGGCATTGCGGCTCAACAGAACCTCCGTGCTTCGGAGCTTTACAGCAAAAACCGTCACTTTATGGCTGAGTAACATCTGTTGCACAGCGATATTAATCGGCCTTTGTATATTTATACTGAATCAAAAGAATCTGTTTTCTCATAACCAAAAACGCCGGACTTGTACCAACGGTACAGGTCCGGCGTTTTATTAAATTTCAACTCGCAGGCAATTAATCCTCCACCAGTACTTGCTCTATCTCGGCGATATACAGGATGTGGTAATCCTTGTTGGGGTACCATTTTTCGTCGCATGACTTATCAATGAAGCATTCAGGCGTTATTGGCTGGTTGTAAAGCTTTCTGCACATCAGCACCAGCTTTCCTTCTTTAAAATAGGGCGTATCTTGCTCATACACCACAGTCATCCCCGACTTGGCAATCTTGTTCTCATCCCGGCCTGAAACCTTGCCCAGATAGCCCAGCTCTTTTTTATAGCCGCCTTCAAAGAAGGTCAACGAAAAGGTATCGGCAGCATCGACAAACTCCTTGGTATAACGCCCGGGTCGAATGACAATAAACGCCACATTCTTTCCCCACATGACGCCCAATCCACCCCATGCGGCCG